>CAZGCG010000107.1:0-10395 GCA_964524205.1 uncultured Sphingobacterium sp.
ACTGATATTGTAAAAAGTTATTATCCCGGTTATCAAAAGCGTGATCACTACTGCAGCAACCATGGATAATTGTATCATGGTTTTATATAGCATCCTGTTCGATGAGATCATCAAGCTCCACCTGAAATTACGGAAACTAACATTATAATTTTGTAAACTGTTCCAGGTTAATTGCAGAACATATACTAAACCAGCGAACATTAACAAGATTAAAAAGATGAATGAAACCGAAGCGAGCTGGGTAAAAAGACTGTTAATCTCACGGCTGACAATTACCAGCTTCCTGGGATTTGGCTGAAAGATCAGGTGATTATATTGCCGGCCATTCTCAGAATTATTGACATAAACAAATTCTCTGTTTTTTCCCCTGAATTCATTATTTACCAGATTATAAACATAATTCCCATGCTGGTTAAGTAAGCGGCCATCACTATAATAAGCGAAGGAATAATCTTTGAGCTGAAGATCTTCCTTTATTTTTCCATCAATGAGAAGTTCAGGAAAAACACCAACCTCATTCAGACGTTTAGAATTGAGTTGTAAAACCAGAGTGCCGATCTTATTATTGTTCTCAATTATTGGCAATATTGCAAAGTACTGTTTAAAGCCAAACGTATTGTTTCTTTGATAGAAATATTCTGTGACTTTTACCGAGCCCTTTAGGACCAGGTTTTTGAAATTAGACAGTGGGATACCCCTATCGCCCTGAAAAAATTCATCCTTTTCATTATACTCAAAACTCTCAAAATCATATCTGGATAAATACCCAGCCATATACAATTTCACAAGCCTGTTATTCAATGCACTGTGACTTGATAAGGGATCATTAAAATAATCAACAATAAATTTATCCTTGATTATTTCCCCTTCCAGCTTATAAAATAAAAGAATTGCATTGGGATCTACTGATGACTCCAGTTTACCTGCCAGAATCTTTCGGCTTTCCTGTTCTTTAACAAATTGATAGTTTGATAGTTTCAATGAACCAATTAGTGCACAGATCAATATACAGATAACCAAAGTTCCTGCCTTCACCTTCCCTTCTGATTTAAAATAGGCCCGCCCGGCCAGAAAGAGTATCAAAGCGAATAATAAAAAGTATACAGTAAACTCAGTAAAGATTAGATGATATAAAATACCCAGAAACAGGGCTCCTGCAAAAATCAGGGGGCGCTCAATGGCATTGATATTCAAGCGGGATATTAAGGCAAAAGAAAATGATATAATCAGATATAGATTCAGAATTGCGAAACAGAAGATCAGAAATCCAAACCAGCTCAACCAGGTAGAGTTCAGAACATTACTTACATCAAAGTTGATATTCGAATTAGTTACCAGTCCATTAAAAAGATCATCAATGATGTACGCACTGATGCAAACAAACAAACCCGTTGCTAATAATAAAATATAGCTGATAGGCTTCCTAAACAAGGAAACCGACGCTAAGATTTTATTCCTGTAAGAGTAAATGAATACTAATACCCATGTAAAAGACAGAATATTCAGAAAAAATTCACCAATAGATGGAAAGAAATAACTGGAGGCGTAATGCTTAGGGTCGAAAAGTTCAATATCAAAATACCTGCTTAACCATCTGTTTTGAAGATCAATGAGTCTAAAAGCGAGAACTGAGCTGAACAATAAAAAAACTGCAAAGCCTACATTACCTTTATTTGCGATAGAGATACAAAGGTGGGTCAAAAAGATCAGAGCAAAAGTGATAGCCATAACCCACATCCATAACTCCAGATAGTTATAAAATGAATTTGCGGGCGGCATTCTGAGTTTAACTGAAAACAAATATTTACCACTCAGATTTCGGATATTAAATACCTCCTTATCATTCAAACTGGCTATATCCAAAGTGTTTGATGATAGAAGGTCTTGCGAAAAGTTATTCCTCAGGTATTCATTCTGATAGGGATAATCAGACATTACAGGAATATAACATACAACTGAAAAATCTCCCCAGGATTTTTTGACCGCCTCATAATATCCATTCTTCCAATGAATAAAAGTGTTTCCTTCCCGAAGCAGGCTGTCTGTTTCTAATACGATGCGTATGCCACTCCAAAAACTGAGTTTTCCCTTTTCAAAGGTCTGGATATAGATGTCTTCCTTTCCACTGAACTCAGAAATAATAAATTGAGCCCATTCTCCATTAGCATTGATGTTTTTTAATGAATCGCGGACAGCTACATTATTTAATAACTGGTCAACTAATTTCTCTTTTTTGTGAAGACGTCGTTCGACTTTCCGGGCTTCAAGGCTAAGTACCTCTTCGTCCTGAATAGTATAATTTATAGTTAAAGCCGTGCATGCAAAGCCAATGGCCAGCAAAAGAAGTAGAAGCCGAATTTTTAAATTCCCGGACAAAGGTGATGAATTAGGTAAAAGTTTAAAAACTTAAGTCAACAAAAATCAGACCCTTTCAGGGGAATTTAAACGAATATTTTTAAAAATCAGCACTGAAAGTCGGTATACTGCGATCAACTTTCTTTACAAGGCCCTGCAATACACTACCGGGACCCACTTCAGTAAATGAAGTTGCTCCGTCCTGGAGCATTTTTTCAATTGTTTGTGTCCAGCGTACAGCCCCGGTTAACTGTGAAATCAGATTATGTTTAATATTAGCTACATCAGTGTATGGTTTTGCGTCAATGTTCTGATAAATCGGGCAAATGGGTTCATTAATCTCAGTATTCTCAATTGCCGATTGCAGTTCAACACGAGCCAGCTCCATTAAAGGGGAATGAAATGCTCCCCCAACATTCAATTTTAATGCACGTTTTGCACCGGCTTGAATTAATAATTCGCAAGCCTTGTCTACTCCCTCAATTGTTCCTGATATAACCAATTGACCGGGGCAGTTATAATTAGCAGGTACAACCACATCACTTACCCGTGAACAAATATCTTCAACTGTAAAATCATCCAGTCCCAGAATAGCTGCCATAGTTGAAGGTCTGATTTCACAAGCCTTTTGCATCGCATTAGCACGGGCACTGACCAATCGTAAACCATCTTCAAATGACAGGGCCTTTGCAGAAACCAGGGCTGAAAATTCACCCAAAGAATGACCTGCAACCATGTCGGGCTGGAATTCACTTTTTAGTTCTTTAGCAAGAATCACAGAATGAAGAAATATGGCTGGCTGAGTTACATTAGTTTGCTTCAAGTCTTCATCAGTACCCTCAAACATAATATCTGTTATCCTGAATCCAAGGATTTCATTTGCACTTTCGAATAAGTTCCTGGCTGCTTCAGAATGATTGTAAAGATCCTTACCCATACCTGAAAACTGGGCACCCTGTCCCGGAAAAATATATGATTTCATATTCTGTAAAAGCCCCAAAAAGGCGATAAAATGTAAATTATTTCTTTCTAATAAATTTATTTAACTCAAACTTGCGGTGATAAGCCTTAAAAATTCTGAACGTGTAGTTTCATTCACAAATTCACCTGTAAATGCAGAAGTAGTGGTAACCGAGTTCTGTTTTTGTATACCCCTCATTGACATACAGAGATGCTTACACTCTATTACTACGGCAACACCCGCAGGATTCAGGGTGTCCTGAATACAATCACGGATTTCATTGGTTAATCGCTCCTGAACCTGTAAACGACGTGCAAAAGCATCTACAACCCTCGGGATTTTACTAAGGCCAACAATATGGCCATTGGGAATATAGGCAATATGCGCCTTCCCGAAAAAGGGCAGCATATGATGTTCGCACATTGAAAATACTTCAATATCCTTAACCACCACCATCTGGCTGTAATCTTCCTTAAACATTGCGCTGCGCAGAATTTCTTCGGGCTTTGCATCGTAGCCATGGGTAAGAAACTGAAGAGCCTTTGCTACACGGACCGGTGTCTGCAGCAATCCTTCACGGGATGGATCCTCGCCCAGATCAGCTAATATAGCCTTATAATGAGATGCGATACGCCCGATCTTTTCCTGATCGTAACTATCAATCTTGACATAGCCATCAATCTTATCGATCTCTGTATTATTGCTTTTTATACTCATACTATTGGTTTCAATTCCTTCAATATTAACCGAAATACTCTACAAAGTTATTTTCTGTTTCATATAATTTTATCGAATGCAAAATAGCGCCCTGGTTTTCGACATGGGGTTTAAGAACCTCAAAAATTGTAACTGCAAGTACCTCCGTTGAAGCCATTTTACCCTTCATGAATTCTACATCCAGGTTGATATTCCTGTGATCAAGTTCATTGGTCACATAAACAGTTATGATCCTTTTTAGTTCTTTTAAGTCAATAACAAATCCTGTTTCAGGGTTAATCTCTCCCTTCACTGTTACATACAATTCGTAATTATGCCCATGCCAGTTGGGATTAGAACATTTTCCGAATATTTCCAGATTATGTTCATCGCTCCACTCCTGCCTGTACAGCTTATGTGCTGCATTAAACCGTTCTCTGCGAGTAATATATATCATTTTCAATAAATTAAAATGCAAATATACTCAAACTAAAAATGCCTCAAGGACAAATAAAGCTAATTGCGTAACTTCGCTTAATGAATATACTTCTTGTAGCCGCAACTCAGGCCGAGATTAATCCATTTCTGCTTCATCATGGATTCCAAAATCTTTCCATCCGGGAAAAGCAAATCGGTGAACATCAGGTGAGCGTTCTGATAAGTGGTGTTGGAATGGTCGCAACAGCCTTTGCTATGGGTAGCTATTGTACTGAAAAAGCGTTCGACCTGGCTATTAATGCAGGTATTGCAGGCAGTTTCGATAAAGCAATTCAGCCGGGTGATTTGTGCAGGGTATCAGAAGATATTCTTGCAGAATTCGGAGCTGAAGACGGTAGTAATTTTCTGAGTGCAGATACTATTGGCTTGGGTAAGAGCCTGTTTTCTGCTGGTCCTGTATCAGGATTCCCGGGTTATGACCAGCTAATAAATGTTAAAGCAGTAACCGTAAATAAGGTTCATGGCAATGAAAAGTCCATCGCTCAATTTGTCGAAAGGTTTCATCCGCAGATCGAAACAATGGAAGGCGCTGCATTTTTCTATGCCTGTGAAAAAGCCGGTAAGCCGGGGATACAGATCCGGGCGATTTCAAATGTTGTTGAACGGCGCAACCGGGCGAACTGGCAAGTCGAACTTGCAATAAAAAACCTGAACGATACCCTTATTCAACTCTTCAACGCATGAAACTGAGCCTCGGATTTTCACCCTGTCCTAACGATACTTTCATTTTCGATGCGATGATCCATCAGAAGATCGACACCGAAGGACTTAGCTTTGATGTGGTATATGATGATGTTGAAACTCTCAATCAAAAAGCTTTCAGGGCTGAACTTGATATCACCAAATTGAGCTATCATGCTTATGCTTACCTGACTGAAAATTATGTATTGCTTCACTCAGGAAGTGCCCTTGGTTTCGGGGTAGGCCCATTATTAATTTGCAATAATGAAGACTATATTTCTACTGATAGTTTGCAAAATCTCAGATCTCAGACATCAGACATCAGGATTGGCATTCCCGGAAAATACACCACCGCCAATTTCCTTCTGAGCCTTGCCTTCCCGGAGGCGAAAAATAAGATTGAGATGAAATTTTTTGAAATTGAATCTGCCTTATTAAACCATCAGATCGACATGGGTGTAATCATCCATGAAAATCGTTTCACTTACCAGGAAAAAGGCTTGAAAAAGATCATCGATCTTGGTGAATTTTGGGAGGATCTAACCAGGGGGCCTATTCCATTAGGGGGCATTATGATTAAAAGGGATCTTCCGGAAGAAATAAAACAAAAAGTGAACCGTATCATTCGTAGAAGTGTAGAGTATGCATTTGATCATCCCGAATCCGGAATGGATTTTATCTGTTCACTTTCGCAGGAAATGAGTATCGATGTCATTAAAAAACACATTGATTTATACGTCAACAAATTTTCCATAGATCTGGGTGAAACAGGAAGAAAAGCCGTTCAAACGTTCTTTGCGGAAGCATATAAAGTCGGTATCATCCCTGAAACGAAACAAAACTTATTCTTATAATTGTACAAAAGACATAATCATTTAGCATGATCATTATTACAGGCGCAGCAGGATTTATCGGAAGTTGTTTGGTTCAAAAATTAAACGATGAAGGTTTTTATGACCTGGTGCTGGTGGATGATTTTTCCAGTGAGAACAAGAATAAAAATTTCGGGGGTAAACGCTATTCCAAACAGGTAGAAAGGGAAGCTTTTTCAGAATGGCTGCGCGAAAACCATTTACATGTACAGTTTGTGTTCCATATTGGGGCTCGGACTGATACTACTGAGATGGATGTGAAACTCTTCAATCAATTGAATCTTGATTATACCAAGACCATCTGGAATATCTGTACCGAATTTGGCCTTCCGCTTGTTTATGCATCTTCAGCTGCAACCTATGGATTAGGAGAGCAGGGTTATGATGATGATGAATCAAAAATTCCAATGCTGAAGCCCCTTAACCCTTACGGTGATTCCAAGAATGACTTCGATATCTGGGCTTTAAAGCAGGAGAAGAAACCTTATTTCTGGGCAGGGCTGAAGTTTTTCAATGTTTATGGCCCCAATGAATATCATAAAGGACGCATGGCCTCTGTGATCTTCCATACCTTCAATCAGATCAAAAAAACAGGGGCTATGAAATTATTCCAGTCCCATAATCCGGGATTTAAAGACGGTGAACAAATGCGTGATTTTGTTTACATCAAAGACGTAGTCAATGTTTTGTATTTTCTGATGCATCACCGCAAAGATTCGGGTATTTATAATCTGGGTACAGGTAAAGCAAGAACATTCCTTGACCTCGCAACACAAACCTTCCATGCAATGGATACCCCGGTTTCCATCTCATTTGTTCCCACACCTGAGGATATCCGTGAAAAGTATCAGTACTTTACAGAGGCCAACATGGAGAAGTTAAGGTCAATTGGTTATAGCCTTGATTTCTACAGTCTGGAAGAAGGTGTTGAGGATTATGTAAAAAATTATCTGGTACCCAACAAATATTTATAGATCCTCCTGTAAATCGACGGAACTGTCCGTAGAGTTTAGCGAAGCGCCTCTACGGATTGTCAAATATTGAGGAGTCTTCAGACTCCTCACACACTTACCAAAGGAATACAAATATGTTATAGATCCTCCCTCAAATTAACCGTATTTTTCACACTTAAACGTGAAGAAATACCAGAGGCGATCACAGAAACTATCAACACCGTAGCAAATACAAGAATAAAGTCAGATAATTTGATTCCTACAGGATAATGATCAATAATCAGGTTAGCCCCTGACATTGCAATGAAACCAAATTTTTGCTGTAACAGAATGAACACCAGTCCGGCCGCCATTCCAAGAATACATCCCAGCATTGATATCATCATACCTTCAATAAAGAAGATTCCCCTGATCAATTGCCTGTTTGCCCCAAGGCTGCTCAGGATTGCAATGTCTTTTCGTTTATCTATTACCAGCATGGTTAAGGAGCCTATAATATTGAAGATTGCAATGATCAGCACAAAAGTGAGTATCAGAAAAATAGCCCATTTTTCGGAATTCAGGATTTTGTAGAGCAATTCATTCTGCTGACTTCGATTCTTGATAATAAAATCCTTTCCCAGCAGTTTTTTTAATTCATCATGCAGTTCCTCTACATCTGTACCAGGCACCGTATTAATCTCAATAAAAGAGATTAATTTCTCCTCATCAAGCAGGGTACGGGCAAACTGAATCGGCACAATGACCATATTATCAAACTCCTGCTGTACCATGAAAACTCCGGAGGGATAGATAGAACGAACATTAAACTCATCTGCGGGATTAATGGAATTTGAGGCCCCTTTCTTTGGAGAATAAATATCAAGGGTTTGAAACTCGTTATTGAGATTTACCGATAAAGAATTTTGCAGACCTGAACCGATTACAGCCATGTCACGCCCAATATGATGGAGCGTAAAACTGCCGCTGGAAATAACCGAATCCAGACCGGTTCTGTTTTTCATAAATCCTTCGCTAACTCCTTTTATCAGGGCAATCGACTGACTATCACCATACCTCACCAATGCCTTTTCTTCTAAAACTTCTGTATAGTTAAGAAAACGTTTGTCATTTTTCAGATTTATAAAACGGCTATCAGAAGGATCAAATGTTTTCCCTTCCGCAGGTTCTATTCTTAACTCCGGACTAAAGGTATTGTACATGGTAAGTACAATATTTTCGAATCCATTGAAAACCGAAAGGATAATGATCAATGCTGCACTTCCTACAAATACCCCAAGCATGGAGATCCCTGAAATGAAGTTTATCGCATTGACAGATTTCTTCGAGAATAAATATCTTTTGGCGATATAGTAAGATGTGTTCACCCTTTTTAATCCTCAGGTTAGCTTAAAAAAGGATTGAATTGTTTTTCAAAACCTATACTTGTCGCAGGTCCATGCCCCGGGTAAACCCTGGTTTCATCAGGAAGACTGAATAGTTTTTCACGTATGTTGCTGATCAGCAGATCATAATTACCGCCGGGCAGATCCGTTCGCCCGATACTGCGGTAGAACAAAACATCACCGCCAATTAAAAAATTTTCTTCCTTGTTAAAAAAACAAAGGTGAGCAGGTGAATGACCGGGTGAAAAAATCAGTTCAAGCTCAGTTTCACCAAATTTTACCGTTCCGCTTTCAGACAAATAGACCTGAGGTAAAGGAGATACTTCATAACGAATTCCCATTTGGGGAGCATAAGAAACAATAGAATTCAATACCATTTCCTCTCCTTTATGAAATTGGGGGAACAGGCCATAAGTATCATAAATGAACTTATTCCCCAGTACATGATCGATATGGCAATGGGTATTCAGCAATAACACCGGTTTCAGGTTATTATCAGCAATGTATTTTAGAAATGCATTCTGTTCTTCGCCAGTATACATGCCGGGATCAATGATCACGCATTCCAGTGTATCATCATGAAGGATATAGGTATTTTCCTGATAGGGGTTAAAAGCAAAAGATTTAATCTGGATCATAATTACAAAAGTACCAAATTCCTGCCGTTTAATCCTTAAAGGCCCGCATGTGCATTAATTCAGTGCCGGATTCTGACGGCTTAATCTGTAAATCATCAGGGCTGCCCGTTGTATGAGTAGTGGAAACTCCTTTAGATTAATTAATTCGCCGGGTTTATGTGCGCCACTTCCGGAAGCACCCATACCATCAAGACTATCTACATATTTCGCAATGTCCGAAATATCCCCTGCCCCGCGGGCACCGGGATCTCCGGCCTTAGTCGCTCCGATTCCCATATCCTGTGTAATCCGGTCGAGGTATTTAACAAGATTATAGTTTCCTTCCGTAGGTTCCATTGCAGGCAAGCCATCAGTAAATGAAATGCTGGCAGATGTTCCATTAAGATTTTGGGATACAATAGCTTTCATCCTTTCTCTTGCCTTATCCCTCTGAACTTCTGAAATAAAACGAAGATCTCCTGCAACAAAAGCAGCTGGCGAGATAATGTTGGTTTTACCAATTGCTTCCATCCTTGCATTGGCAGGATCGAGGCGGATCTCTGAACCACCACTAATCAAACCCGGATTAAAGGTGAGATATTTCTCATCCTTAAGTTGAGTTCTGAACTCATTTATGATACGGGCTGCTTCAAAAATAGCTCCATAGCCTGCACTTTCACTGAATATACCTGCCGAATGGCCCGTTTTTGCTGTAACATTCAATGTCCAGCCACCGATACCTCTTCTGGCAACTGCAACAGTATTTAAGCCTTGTGCTCCTTCAAAACCCAAAGCAATTTCTGTAGTTTTTGCGCGCTCAATGAAATCTTTTCTTGCTACTTCATGCGGAGAACCCGAACTTTCCTCATCTCCGGTGAAATAGGCGATAATCTGTGTATTATTTAATAAACCAAGTTCATGTAATGCTTTCAGAGCAGCTATCATGACCACATTCCCGCCTTTCATATCATTCACCCCCTGTCCGGTTGCTATAGAATCGTTAAGTTTCTGGTAAGGGCTGAATTCCATATCCAGTTCAAATACTGTATCAAGATGACCGATGAGAAAAAGACGCTTTCCCTGGCTGCCTTTACGGCTGGCAACAAGATGACCTGCACGGCGTAATGAATCGGGCAGATCAACCCATTCTGTAGTAAAACCAAGCTTATCAAGCTCTCTGCGGTAAACCGCACCAACTTTTCTCACCCCATCTATATTCAGTGTTCCGCTGTTGATATTGACTGATTCAATCAATAATTCTTCAGCTTCCCCATGATGGGTTTTTAGATAATCAATAATCTTCCTTTCATCAGAGTTTAGCTGAGCTGAGGCACTTTGTGCGATGATAACTAAGAGGAACAGATAAAATGCTTTCAT
>CAZGCG010000108.1:0-10391 GCA_964524205.1 uncultured Sphingobacterium sp.
ATGATCACAGATGAACTATACGATCCTACATTAAGTTTGATCTATTTGCCGCATTTGGATTATTGCCTGCAAAAGTTTGGGCCCGACTTTTCAAAGATAGCCAATGAGCTAAGCGATATTGACGACTTGCTCAGGAAGCTGGTTACATTTTATGAAGAGCGTTCTGCAGAGATCATTATACTTTCTGAATATGGAATAGCACCTGTTAAGCATCCTTTACATCTTAACCGATTGTTCCGTAAACATGGCCTGCTCGCAATCCGTGAAGAAAGGGGACTTGAACTGCTGGATCCGGGAGCATCAAAAGCTTTTGTAGTGGCAGACCATCAGATCGCGCATGTTTATATCAATGACTCTTCGTGCAGGGATCAGGTAATTTCAATTTTGAAGCAGGTAAAAGGTGTAGAATTGATTCTGGATAAAGCCCGGCAGGCTGAATATCATATTGACCATGAACGTTCCGGTGATCTGGTACTAATGGCAGATGAAGACAGCTGGTTTACCTATTATTTTTGGCTTGATGATGAAAAAGCTCCTGATTACGCCCGCTGTGTTGATATTCATAAAAAACCTGGTTATGATCCGGTAGAGATGTTCATGAGTTCTAAATTACGTGCTGGCTATAAACTTTTAAGGAAGAAAGCCGGATTCAGGTATGTGATGGATGTGATTCCTCTGGATGCAGGTTTGGTAAGAGGCTCGCATGGCAGAACAGGAGTGCCAGAGGAATTTCAGCCGGTATTAATTTCCGATGAAAAAAATCCGGAAGATAAGTTCATCGCTACCCGGGTTTATGATCTGATATGGGAGATATTAACCAAAAAGAAAGAATAGATTTTTTTTCTGTTAATTTATTAATTAAATTTCTCGACCAATAAATTTAATCTATACCACCTGAGTGAAACAGCAATTTCAAGATTTGCCGGATATTGTCAGAAGAATAGCCTTTACAGGCAGTGAACAGGCATATAGGGAAATGTTTGACCTCCTTTATTTACCTGTAAAGAAATTTGCTTTTTGCATTTTGCGTTCAAATGAAGAGGCTGAAGAGGTTTCAGAAGATGTAATGCTTACACTATGGAAGAATAGAAGAACCTTACCTGAGGTTGAAAATGTTCATGTTTATTCACTTGTAATTGCTAAAAATCTTTCACTAAACCTTCTCAGGAAAAATTCAAAGAATAAAACAAGCTCAATTGACGAAGTCGATATGAGCTTTTTTTTTGACAGCTCAAGTCCTGAGCAAATTATCATCGATAATGAGTTGAAAATAAGGCTTGAGAATGCAATACAGTCACTCCCTCCAAAGTGCCAGTTTGTGTTTAAACTTGCAAAAGAAAATAACCTCAGTTATAAGGAGATCAGTGAGATTTTATCTATTTCAGTCAAAACTGTTGATGCCCACCTGGTAGCCGCCACGCAAAAGCTGGCCAAAATTTTCAAATCTGAGTTTCAGATTAAATAGTAATGAAAATAAATTTCATTACCGACTAGGGAATTCCTCCTTTTTTATTGTCCTTAAAGAAAATACTTAATAAAGAGTCAGAAACAGGTATGCACGAACAGCGCATTATTGAATTAATAACCCGTAAGATTGCAGGGGAAGCCACGGCTGAGGAGTTGGGTGAATTGTCATACCTTCTGACGAAATCACCTGATGCAGTTTATTATGAAGCCTTGCTGGAGCAGGTTTGGGAGCTGGGGCGTAATGAAGAGAAGCCTGATCTTGATGAGGTGTTCAATAAGCACAAACTCAAACATAAAACTGAGCTTGATTTCAGATCAGATTCCAAACTTAAGCTGACCTTTTTTAAAAAACCAGCATTCTTTCTGACGGTTGCTGCCAGTATTTTACTACTTATCACAACTCATTTCGTAAAAAACTATATCCCTGCAACTAAGGAGGAACGAATAGAGGTTATTGCAGGAAATGGCATCCGTAAAGAATTTACACTCCCCGACGGAACCATCGTTCTGTTAAACAGCGGCAGCAAAATTTCTTACAACTCGGATATACTTGACAGAAAGCAGCGGGATGTGAGTTTGACAGGTGAAGCTTTCTTTAAAGTAGCTCATGATAAAGTACATCCTTTCATTGTAAAAACCAGTAAAGTTGCCATCAGGGTTTTGGGAACAGAGTTTAATATCAGAGATTATCCGGAAGATGAGGAATCTGAAACCACTTTAATGAAAGGTTCAGTTGAGCTAACTGTGAATGGCCGTACTCATCAGAAATTTATTCTTAAACCATCCGAAAAATTTGCGATGGTTAAAAAGAACCAGATTACAGGAAGCCAAAAAAGCAGCTCTGTACTGACGATTGAAAATATTTCTCCGGTAGTATTTGGCGGAAACGAATATATAGAAGAGATATCATGGACAGAAAACAAGTTTGTATTCCAGAATGAATCATTCGAAGAGCTGCTTCCAAAACTTGAGCGCTGGTACAATGTGAAAATAGTGCTGGAGGATCCCAATATCGGGTCCTACCGGTTTACAGGAATTTTTATCAATGAGAATATAATACAGGCTTTAGAGGCCATGCAATTAATTAAATCGTTTAACTATAAACTCACAGAAAATGAAGTAAAAATCTACTAAACAAAAAAAAGCAGGAAATGCGCCAACATTCCCTGCCTTTAAAATCCAACCGTAGTCCAACTACATAATCAGATTATTAACCTTGTAATTCACAAAAGTATGAAAAAACGAGAACTATACAATAAAGTTCTGTTACCTGATTTCACAACCAAAAAACTCCTATTAATGCTAAACTGGACAATAACCTTAACATTCCTTCTTGTCCTGGAAGTATCAGCGAACAGTTATTCTCAAAATGTTAAAGTAAATCTGGATTTCCAAAACGTGAAATTTAAGAGAGCTTTTTCAATTCTGGAACAAAAAGGCAATATCAGACTGTTATACAGCGAAGAAAACCTGCCATCAGACAAATCAATTACCCTAAGCGTTAAAGACACTCCCGTAATGGATGTTTTGGGGATGATATTAAAGGATACGGAGCTTAAATTCCGTGTTCTGGATAATGGCCTGGTCGTTATATCGCCTCAAAGTAAACAAGAAAAGGACATTGTTGTTACTGGTGTTGTCACCGATGCAAAGGGTGAGACTCTTCCGGGGGTTAGCATCAAACTTAAGGGGACATCAACAGGAGCTACAACAGATATGAACGGTAAGTACACGATCAATGTACCCGATAACGTCACTGTGCTAGTATTCACTTATATCGGTTTTAATACTCAGGAGGTCTCAATTAATGGCCGAAGCACTGTTAATGTAAGACTTGAAGCGGCAAACACTGCTTTAAATGAAGTGGTTGTAACTGCTTTGGGAATGTCCAAAGAGAAAAAGAGTCTTGGATTCTCAGTAACTGAAGTTAAAGGAAGTGATCTTGCCGCAACTCAGCAATTAAATCCGGTCAATTCATTGATGGGAAAGGTTGCGGGTGTTCAAATTGACCAGAGTGCATCCGGGCCATTTGGAAACTCGAGAATTGTAATCAGGGGAAACTCAACCTTAAGTCAGAACAACCAACCAATATTTGTTATTGATGGGGTCATTGTTGACAATGAATCTGTTGCAGGAGGTCGTGATTTTGCGAATGATCTGTCGAATCTGAATAGTGAAAATTTTGAAAGTGTTTCAATTTTGAAGGGTTCATCAGCTGCAGCATTATATGGTTCAAGAGCAATCAATGGCGTAGTGCTGATTACGACAAAAAAAGGTAGTAAAGCAAATGGAATAGGCGTTGATTTTTCGCAGAATTTCATGGTTTATGATCCATACAAAGGTCCTGAATTCCAGAATGAATATGGTGGAGGTTCTGTTGGAGCATTCTTTACAGATGCCCGTGATCCCAACTATCAGCCAAATCAAATGTGGACTACGAAAGTATTCCCAATAGATCCGATTACAAAGGATCCATACATCGATCCAGCGATTAATCGTGAAAATGAAAACTGGGGACCAAGATTTGCCAATCAGAAAGTTCGTAATTATGATGGTACCTGGACAGAATATAAAGCTGTTCCTAATAACTACCTCGATGCATTCCAGAATGGTACTTTAGGTACTACCAGTGTTGCATTCTCAGGCGCCGGTGATAAAACTACCTACAGATTTGCAGCGACACATGACGATCAGACCGGGATCTCTGTAGCGAACAAGATGAAGCGTAATAACTTCAATTTAAGAATTACCCATAAACTGGCTGACTGGCTGAGCACAGATGTAAGCGGAGGCTATACTTCAAGTGATAATACCAATCCTCAGAATCTTGCCTGGGCTCCGTATACTGATACTTTTGCCGGAGATAACTGGGGAGTTGCCTATACCTGGATTTTCCCTCGTAATTATGATACGAAGTATTGGAATCAGCAGGCAAGATATACCAGTCAGGCATTTGGCGGATCACCAAGGGGAACCAATCCGCTTGAAACCAATAAAGTAATGGCTCCTGAATTTTGGTTCAACATGCATAATACGGTTGCCACAATGGATAGCAGGAACTTTATGGGGCGCTTTGCTTTAAATGCAAAGTTGACCAAATGGGCCAATTTTACCGTTGAAGGTAACATGAATAATAACTATGATAAGTATGAAAACAAAGCTCTTGGCCAGTTTACTGACTTTAGAGGTGGAGGTTATACTTTAAATCAGTCGAAAAAAGAGAGCAACTTCCTTAAGGGAATACTTTCATTCAATACGATTAAAATAGCGAAGGATTTAGGATTTAGTGGTTTTGCCGGAGCTGAAATGTACAATTCAATCAGTTCATTCACTCAGGGAAATACTTCAGGAGGATTAATGGTACCTGGTAATTATTTTATTACCAACTCTGTGAATTCGCCGCTTGTTACCGGAGGTGTAAACTATAACAAAAAGATCAATTCTGTGTATGCAAGTGCTGATTTTGATTATAAAAATCAATTTTATCTGGCTACAACATGGCGTGGTGACTGGTCTTCAGCTTTAACATATAAAGACGGAACCGGAAATAATTTTTACAATTATCCTTCTGCCAGTCTTTCATGGATTGCTTCTGAAACCTTCAAGCTTCCTGCCATCGTAACTTTTGCAAAGCTGAGAACTAACATTGCAGCATTAGGTAAAGATACAGATCCATTTGTGATCAATCCGGGCTATAGATTTGCAGGAAAGGTTATCGGATTACCAGGTGAACCTACACGTGCAGGATTCAGTTCAAGCAGTACTTTATCACCAAATTTAAAGCCTGAACGGAAAATTTCGAAAGAAATTGGAATGGAAATGCGTTTCCTGAAGAGCCGTTTAGGTTTTGACGTTACTTTATATCAGGATAATACCTACGATCAGATTGTTGATATTTCAACACCACTTGAGTCAGGAGTTTCCGGAGTTAAAATTAATGCCGGTAATATTCAGAACAGAGGAGTTGAAATCTCTCTGGACGGAACTCCGGTTCAGACACAGAATTTTCAATGGAATTCTCGTCTAACCTTCTCCAGAAACAAGAATCTGATCGTTTCCCTTGCTGAAGGCAGAACAGACTACGCCCTTGGTGGAGCAGCGTTTGATGCAAGTTCATGGGCTGTTGTTGGAAAGTCTTATGGTACAATCCGATCTACTACCCAGGCGTTGAAATATAATAATCCTGCAAACGCAGCAGATCCTAAAAATGGAATGACTGTACTTGCCTGGAGGAATGATGCTCGTGCTGCTTTCCCTCAAAGAAGCAATAAATTTCAGGACATCGGCGACATCAACGCTAAATTCAGAGGTGGATTCTCCAATGATTTATCGTATAAGAACTGGTCAATGAATGTTTTGTTCGATGCAAAAGTCGGAGGAGATATGGCTATGTCATCAATAAGATCAGGAACTCATACAGGCGTACTTCCGAACACATTATTTGGAAGAGATGCTGAACACGGAGGGATTACCTGGACCAGTAAGTATGACGGAATTACCTATGATGACGGGATGATTATCGATGGAGTATTCCCGATAGGCCAAAAGGTAACTTTGCCTAATGGATCAAGTGCAGATGTAGGTGGTATGACTTTCAAAGAGGCTTATGCAGCAGGTTTGGTTGAGCCTACACATGCACCGCAGTTCTACTATCGTTATGCATCTTCTTCTACAGGTGTATCTGATTTCTGGATAAGGGAGAGTACCTGGGTTGCACTTCGTCAGGTGGCAATATCCTATAACCTTCCAAAAAGCCTTGCAAGCAAGCTTAAGGTAAACGGAATTGTTGTAAGTGTGATTGGCAGGGATCTGGGGTATTTATACAACTCTTTGCCTTTTGATATGAATCCTGCATCGTTAAATTCCAATTTAACTTCAGCAGTAGGTGAAGAAGGATTTTTACCCATGATCCGGTCAATTGGCGGTTCATTAAAGGTCCGTTTCTAATAATCAGTATTGATTATTAACACACATTTTAAATAAGATAGAAATGAAAAGGAAATTTTTATATATCATACTAGCAGCATTCAGCAGCTTGTTTACAAGCTCATGTACTAAAGATTTTGATACAGTAAATGTTAATCCAAATGTTGTTACTGATGTTGATGTAAGGTTGCTCTTTACCTCCTCATTAGTGCCAATGCAAACTTCACGTGGTGGCGAATATTGGAATGAAGGGTTTACACATTTTTTGTCAGCATGTCAATTAGTGACAGGTCAAAGTTATGCAGTATCTACTACCGCCGTAAATGGTCGTTATAATCTTTTTTATTCGAGTGTTCTGCCCAATTTGGTGGAGATGCGCAGGATAATTGCTCTTAAAGCAGATAAGGAGAAATTCGAACAAATCAACGCGATTACCTATATCCCTCAGGTAATGATGGCTTTAAAGGTTAGCGATATGAATGGCTCAATGCCTTATACCGAAGCCAATAAAGGCAGGGATGAAGCAAAATACAGTCCGAAATATGACAATCAGGAAACCTTATATACTACCTGGTTAAAAGAATTGTCGGATGCAATTACCATACTTCAAAAGAATTCAGCTAATCAGGTATCATTTGGTGATAATGACGTCTTTTTTAGAGGTAATGTTACTAAATGGATCAAGCTTGCCAATTCCTTGAAATTGAGAATTGCAGCCAGGTACCAGAATCAGGATCCTGCAAAGGCAACCCAAATTTTCAAAGAGGTAATGGCAGATGCGGTTGGTCCATTCAGTTCTACTTCTGATCAGTTAGTTCACGCAAACCCTACCTATTTCCCTTTCGGAGTTGATGGTTACAACATCGATATTTACAGCCGTCACTTTGCGGTTGGAACAGCAATAGAATTTTTAAAATCATCTGCTGATCCACGTCTTGGGATCTATTATGACAAAAATTCTTTGCAGGGAAGTTTTAGAGATACTTTGACTAAATACAACAGGACATTGCCTTCCTGGATCAATACCAGTGATCCAAACATTATGTATCAGGGCGGGCCGGCTGATTTTCAGTCTAATCCTGCTGTAAGTACATACTTTGTAAATCCACTTAATGCAGGTGGTGCAAACAGGTATCAACTGATTTCAACTGTTAACCGTAAATTCTTTGCACCAACGGTAGACAGAGGAAGCGGTACTGTTATCGATGTATTGTTTTCATATGCTGAGGTTTGTTTTCAGGTAGCTGAATTTATACAAAAGGGCTACGGTACCGGGGTTAATACGAAGGGAACTGCAGCCGAATGGTATAATAAAGGTGTTCGTGCATCTGCAAAGACTATGAATGAGATTGCCGTAGCAGCAGGTTCAACTTCATATACAAACATTGATGCTTTAGTTGATGCACAATTAGCTAATCCAAAAGTTAAGCTTGATGGAACAAATGATCTGGAGAAAATATACATTCAGTCACTTTTGAATTTTTACCGCGAGCCTAACGAAGCATTTACACTTGCCCGCCGCACAGGTTATCCAAAAACCAATTCTACCTTGCTGGCACGCGAACCAATAAGTGATGTGCTTCCAAGAAGATGGTGGACACTTGATCCGGGGCAAGTTAACAGAGCTAACTGGACAGCTGCAATGACTGAACAAGGATTCACTCCTAACGATTTCACTATCGCTAAACTGAATGCCGAAAGGATTTGGTTTGATAAGAAATCTCCGGATTATGGTAAAGGAAATTAATCTGTACTTAAAATAATAAAATTAACAGAGTGGTTTGAAAGGTGCTTAATTGCCATTCAAACCACTCTTTATGAATCAAATACTTTGGTAAGTTGGTTTTTAATCGTAGATTTTAATAAAATACTTACCTTCAATTTCATCCAAAAATAATGTCAGGACGTAAACAATTCTTACAGCAGCTAGGCTTAATGGCCGGAGCTTTCTCTGCAAACAGTTTGTTTAATCAATTACACGCTGCAGAAATTTCATCAGCCAATTCCAGAGTTAATCATCTTTCGCCAATTTCTGTGGCTGCAGATGAAGACTACTGGAGTGTTATTCAACAAGCTTATACCGTTAGTCCTCAAATTATAAATTTGAATAACGGTGGTGTTAGTCCTTCGCCAAGAGTGGTTCAGGAAGCAGTTGAACGTTATAATAAATTGACTAATGAAGGCCCTTCTTACTTTATGTGGGAAATTCTTGATCAGGGCAGAGAACCTTTACGTGAGAAGTTGGCTGAGCTTGGCGGATGCAATAAGGAAGAAATTGTGATCAATCGCAATGCTACAGAGTCTTTGAATACAGTAATTCTGGGTCTGGATCTTAAGGCGGGTGATGAGGTGATTGGTTGTAAACTGGATTATCCAAATCACATGAATGCCTGGAAACAGAGAGCTATGCGGGATGGAATTGTTTACAAACAGCTAAGCTTTAACTTTCCCGTTGAAAATGATGAAGAAATTGTAGCGGCTTTCGAAAATGCAATTACTCCTAAAACCAAAATTATTCATGTTACTCATGTAATTAATTGGGTAGGACAGATTCTTCCCGTTAGAAAGATCAGTGATATGGCACATCGCCATGGTTTGGAAGTAGTATGTGACGGAGCACACTCTTTTGCATTATTAGACTTTAAAATTCCTGACCTGGGTTGTGATTATTTTGCTACTTCACTTCATAAATTCCTGAGTGCTCCTATCGGCAGCGGTATGATGTGGATCAAACAGGATAAAATTTCAAAAATCTGGCCTTTATTGGCAAATGGTGATCCCCGTGGTACAAATATTAGAAAATTTGAAACCTTAGGAACGCGGAGTTTCCCTATCGAACAAGGTATAGGCGAAGCAATTAATTTCCAGCTTGCCATTGGGAATAAAAGAAAAGAGGAGCGCGTAAGATATCTTAAGAATTATTGGGCTGAGCGGGTAATCAATGTCCCAAAGGTGAAGATCAAAACCTCTCTAAAATCGGCCTATTCATGTGCAATCTGCGGGGTAAGTATAGATGGAATAGGTCCGAGAGAGCTTGAAAGAATATTATTTACGAGATATAAAATCCATACCGTGCCAATTGATTATGAAAATGTTAGTTGTGTACGTGTAACTCCACATGTTTATACCCGCTTGCCTGAGCTTGATAAGTTTGTCAGAGCGATCAAAGAGATTGCAGCAGCAGGTAAGTAATTACATATATAATTATTTACCACCCTTAATTAGGTGCGGTTTGTCTTTTTAATTTTTGAACGAATATCCTTCCGGATCTTTGCCTGAGATTGTCGTGCTTTAGATAAACCTGAATATTCCTTAATTCATTTGTTAATTGATCATTTCTATGCAGGCAATTTTCTTCCTGCTCTAAAATAATATATACCAATCCCAAAAATGGAAAATAAAACAAAGCTCTTAAATGCTGCAGTGCTTGTAGCATCATTAGGTTATTTTGTAGATATCTATGACCTCCTGCTTTTCAGTATTGTGAGGGTTCCAAGTTTACAATCGCTTGGATTAACAGGACAGGATATTACGGATAGCGGAATTTTTTTACTGAATGTTCAGATGATAGGATTACTTATCGGTGGGATATTCTGGGGGATTCTGGGAGATAAAAAGGGCCGACTGTCGGTTTTGTTCGGGTCAATCTTTATGTACTCTGTAGCTAACATTGCCAATGGTTTTGTTGATACAGTAGAAGCTTATGCATTCTGGCGATTTATTGCCGGTTTTGGCCTTGCCGGTGAACTGGGTGCCGGAATTACCCTGGTTGCAGAGATCATGCCCAAAGAAAAAAGAGGTTATGCCACAACAATTGTAGCAGCGGTTGGTGTGAGCGGGGCTGTAGTTGCATACTTTATTGCGCAGTATTTTGACTGGAGGACTTCATTTTTTATTGGTGGAGGACTTGGTTTGTCATTATTACTATTGAGGTTTGGAGTAGCAGAATCAGGAATGTTTGGGAAGACTAATAACCACCATACCAACAGAGGGAATTT
>CAZGCG010000109.1:0-10390 GCA_964524205.1 uncultured Sphingobacterium sp.
GATAAGCTGCAGCCGCCTGGGGGTTTTTATCGACGTCAACTTTCAGGATACTGACTGCATCCCCTACTTCTTGTTTGACATCTTTTAATATTGGTGCCATAACCTTACATGGTCCGCACCATTCTGCAAAAAAATCTACAAGCACCGGCTTGTCCGATTCTATTAATTCATTAAATGTCATAGCTGTTTATTTAATTTCTTCATAGCTGATTTCTTTCGATCCGGTTTCGCTTTTGGAAGGGGGAGCAGCACATGCACCAGCTCCACAACATGAGGTATTAAAAACGGCCATCCCCGTAAAAAGTAAGCCTATCAAACCAAACATTATATCTGCCGCCATCACAGCCTGAATGAGTATCACTAGTCCAATTCCCAAACGAAGAAATCTGATGATGTTCCAGTTATAAAAAATTATCGCTTTCATGTGAATATGTTGTTATTCTAAATTATATAACAAAAGTAAGGACTACTGGCTGCGATCTTAGTAACAAAGGTTACAAATGAAAATCTCAGGTTGAGCTTTTATCGTCCGGGATATAATTCCCGATATGCTTGCGGTTATTCCTGAGTTTCCGCTTTTGATGATAAAACCTGTAAAGGCCAATAAAAAATATCAGCAAAGCGATTATCCAGAAAGCGATTTCCAGATACCATCCATAGCTGAGGTTTAACAGGCTGTTTAGCGTCATGCCCGCGATAGCAAAATATAAAGATGTTCTCACAAAAGCCAGCAGGGTTCTGTCAATTGCCATATCAGTCCTCTCTATCGCCAGATTTTCACGAAGGATAAGATCCTTATTTAGAACTTCATTCAATTTCATAGGTCTTTTTTAATATACCGGGACGCAATAATCACTGTTCCAGAATAGTTTATTTGTGCAGCACATCCGCCGGTTCGCTATCATTCCTGCTGTCGCTGTTATGGCAGCTACAATAAACAAGGCATTTACAATTCCGAAAGTATCTGCTAAAATCCCGCTTAAAATGGCTCCAAAAACATAACCACTATCCCTCCATAATCTGAAAATACTCAGGCTTTCGGCACGCTGTGAAGGATGAGTCCATTCGGCTACAACCGATAGAAAATTTGGATAGACCAATGCGGTACCGAATCCAAGCAATACCGATGCGAAAATTAAAAAGGATAATGAAGTTGAGATGGCCATAATAATGATGGCCAGAGCCTGCAAAAACATTCCTGAAGTGATAATCTGTTTTTTACAATGACTGTCCCCCAGTTTTCCGGTAAATAATTGCGAAATCCCCCACACGGCAGGGTAAATTCCTGCAATAATTCCAATCTGACCTATTCCAAAACCTTTTTGCATAAGCAACACCGGCAATAAACCCCAGACTACCCCATCATTCAGATTATTTACTAAACCATTTAATGTTACCGAACCCAAATTTTGATGTTTCCAGCTTGTTTCTTTCCATACATTCTGCAGCAATGGGACTTTGCTTGTCAAACTTTCTGCATTTACGAAATGGGTAGTGTCTTTAACCAGGAAAATTGTGGTTAATAAGCCTGCTATTGAAAATATAACACCGGGAATAAAGGGGAAAAATGCATAACCATAATCCAGTGCAATTGAACTTGCCAGCCAGGCAGCCAGACCAACCGAAAGGTAGCCTGCAAATTCATTGATCCCCATAGCCAGACCGCGGTTCTTTGAACCAACAAGATCAATTTTCATAATTACAGTTGCACTCCAGGCCAGACCCTGGTTTATCCCCAATAAAATATTAGCCGCAATAACCCATTTCCAGTTTGGTGCGTACATCAATAAAAAAGGTACCGGAAGTGCGGCAATCCAGCCAATGATCAGAATGGTTTTACGGCTTAATTTTTTGGAAAGCTGAGCAACAGCATAATTACTCAGGGATTTACTGATACCGAATGCAATAATGAAAGACATTAAGGCAGTGTTGGCATTGATACCAAATTCCAGTTTACCGAAATTAGGCATAATTGACCGTTCCAAACCAACCATCGCACCGACAAAGGCATTCACCAATACCAGTAATGCAAATTGATATCTGTTTTTATGTAAACCCTGCATGATTCAATTTAGGTAAAATATCAAAAAATAGGGCATATTATTAATCAAAAGGAGGCATTTAAAAACACCTCCTTTTGAAAATTCAGAAAGATATATCAGCAAATCAGGCAGGCATCACCTTACTCTGGCAAACAAAATCTGTTTTTGGAATATTGGTACTACTGATTGCTCCAAATCCACCGGCAATTTCAGTGAAGTTTCTGTATCCTCTTGCCTGAAGAATTGATGCAGCCATCATACTGCGGTAACCACCGGCACAATGTAAGAAGAAATGCTGCTTAGGATTTACATCTTTAATCCATTCATTTATATAGGCCAGGGGTCTGTTGTATGCATTTTCGACATGTTCGGCTGCATATTCACTTTCTCTGCGTACATCAAGTACCATGTCCTTTTCAGGTCTGAATTCATTCGCAAACTGCTCAGCAGTAATACGATCAACTACATCAGCTTCTTTACCTGAATCTAACCAGGCTTTAAATCCACCTTTCAAATGTCCCAAAATATTATCAAAACCTACACGGCTCAAACGGGTAACTGCTTCTTCCTCATTCCCTTCATCAGTAACCAATAAAATGGCTTGTTTTACATCTACAACCAGCGCTCCAACCCAGGGTGCAAAATCGCCACCAAGGCCGATATTAACTGATTGCGGGATAAATCCTTTATAGAAAATTGTATTATCTCTTGTATCAAGAATTAGCGCATCGGTATTTTCAGCTGCTGCTTCAAATTCATCAGGGCTCAGAGCTCTCATGCCATTATTTAAGACGGTATCAAAACTTTCGTATCCTTTCTTATTCATGGCAACATTTAATCCAAAATAAGCAGGAGGCGGTAGAAGACCTTCGGTAACAGCTTTCACAAAAGATTCTTTATCAGGCTGATTCAATGCATAATTTACCCGCTTCTGGTTACCCAAAGTATCTACGGTTTCTTTCATCATATTTTTACCACAGGCACTACCGGCACCATGAGCAGGGTATACTATCACATCATCTGCCAAAGGCATTATTTTAGTATTAAGGCTATCATATAGTAAACCCGCAAGTTCATCCTGTGTCATATGTGCTGCCTTCTGTGCAAGATCAGGACGACCTACATCACCAAGAAACAGTGTATCACCGCTGAAAATACAATGGTCTTTTCCTGTTTCATCTTTCAAAAGAAAAGTTGTGCTTTCCATCGTATGCCCCGGAGTATGCAAAACTTTGATCGTAATATCACCTATCTTAAATTCCTGTCCGTCACTTGCAGAAATACATTCAAATTCGCAGGCTGCATTAGGACCATAAACAATCGGAGCTCCTGTTTTCCTGCTCAGATCAACGTGACCGCTGACAAAATCGGCATGAAAATGAGTTTCAAAAATGTATTTTAGTTTAACCCCATCTTTGTTAAGTCTGCTAAGATAAGGCTCCACCTCACGCAGTGGATCTATAATGGCAGCTTCGCCATTGCTGGTGATGTAATACGCACCTTGTGCCAAACATCCGGTGTAAATTTGCTCTACATTCATTTTGTTAATTTTGATACTACAAAAATCGTGAATATTAGCAGTCATAACGGTAACATTTGTTGCAAATAAAAAATTCGCCGGAAATTAATCCGGCGAATCCTAACACTCACCTTAAAGAACCCGATGTTATGAAACTAACGGTTCCCCTTTATTCACCCATTCATTAATACCACCTGAATAATTGGCGATATTAGTAAAGCCATTTTTGACGAGAATTGAGTAGCCAATTGCGGCTCTGTCTCCACTCTGACAGTGAATCACTACCTTTTTTTCTTTACTTATCTTATCAAGATTCTGAGGTAATGTTCCCACAAATACATTATCCGCATTCAATATATGCCCTGAATTGTATTCAGCAACACCTCTCAAATCAACAATTTGAATATCTTCCTGCATCAGCTTTTTAGCTTCTTCAATTGAGATCACATTTGCTTTTTCCAGTTTTCCACCAGCTTCTGTCCATACTGAAGTTGATGGAACATATCCATAGATATTGTCGAGGCCAATGCGCATTAATTTTCTGGTCAGGTCATCCAGCTTTGATTCATCAGCAAGGATGATAAACTGCTCATCATATTTCAGGAACCAACCTGCCCATGTGGCAAAAGAGTTATTACCCTGTATATTCATGCTGCCCGGAATAAATCCTGCAGCAAAATCAACTTTATCCCTTGCATCAAGTACTTTCATACCTTTATTCATCGCTTCTATTAAATCTGAAGCTGATAATTTCTTCAATACGGGCACCTCTGTCATCAATGGACGATCAACTTTATTAAGTTTCTTCATCATTGCGAAATACTTCGGTGGTTCTGGCTGATCTGCTAAAAGATACTGAACGAATCCCTGCTCATCATTGTCGTACTGCAATGCCCAGTTTCTTACCTTTTCATAACCAACTGTTGTACTTGGGACAGCTCCCAAAGCTTTACCGCATGCAGAACCTGCACCATGCCCGGGCCATACCTGAATAAAATCAGGCAAAGCAGAGAACTTATTAATTGACTTGTACATCTCTTTGGCTCCGGCATTCATTGTACCTACCATACCTGCAGCTTTTTCAAGCAAATCAGGACGACCGATATCCCCTACGAACACAAAGTCGCCAGTAAATAACATTACAGGTTCCTTTGATGCAGGAGTATCTGTTAAAAGGAAACTGATACTTTCGGGAGTATGCCCCGGAGTATGCATCACCTCAAATATCAGATTACCCAGCTTTACTATCTGACCATCCTTTAACCCGATATGATCAAACTCGTACTCCCAACCTTCACCACCCTCATCTGAAAGATACATATCAGCCCCGGTCAATTCGGCCAGCTCACGTGAACCGGAAAGGAAATCAGCGTGAATATGCGTTTCGAAGATATGAGTGATCTTCATATTGTTTGCCTGGGCAATTTCCAGGTAAGTATCCACATCACGCTTCGGATCAATAACTGCGGCTACTCCGGCTTTCTGACAGCCGATGAAATAACTTGCCTGTGCAAGGCTCTTATCATAAATGTGTTGAAAAAACATATTTCCTAATTTTAAGATTTGAATTAATTGGTTTGTTTGTCTTTGAATTTCTTATACAAAGGTCGGGACTAAACTGGCAGCAGTCGGTAACATTGGTTACAATCAACAAAAACAGAATAGCTTTATTTCTTTTCCAGAATTATAAATAATTCTGAATCAGCACGTTTAGAGAAAGAATTATAGCAAGGCTCAAAAATTCTGAAACCAAAGGCATCTCTAAATAGTTCCAGATACTCAGTATCTGTTCCTCCAAATGGTGGCCCCTGTGTTTCAAAATCTTTATTAAATAATACTCCTGCAAGTTTTCCGCCCTTTACAAGAAGGCCTTTCATTGCTTCTGCATAATTTTTTCGCAGTTTCGGGTCGAGGGCACAGAAAAAGGTTTGTTCCAGAATCAGATCATACTCAGCTCTGTGAGTAAAGAAATCACCCAAAATTATCTTAATATTCTTGTTTGACCGAAATTTAGATTTTAATCTTTTAACCAGTTCAGGAGCGATATCAATGATAGTGATGTTCGTAAATCCTTTATCCAGCAGGTATTCTGCCTCATATGAGTTGCCGCATCCCGGAATGAGAATCCTCAGATTTTTATCAGTTAACTGATCAATATAGGCTTTTAATGGAGGAGAAACCTGACCCAGATCCCAGCCAGTTTGGTTTGATCTGTAACGTTCATTCCAAAAGTTCTTGCCCATATCAGTCTCCTTGTTCATTTGAGCAGATTTGCTTAACATCCTAATGTCCTCCTCCGGCTGAGGGGAAGAATAATTCTTTCACAAAAATGTAAATACCCATAACCAGAACGAACCAGCCAAAAGATTTTTTCAGTTTTTCTCCACTGATTTTCTTAGCCAGGTAAATACCAATGAATATACCAACTACCGCCAGACCTGTAAATGTTCCAAGCAGCTTCCAGTCGATCAGCTGTCCACCCTGAATATCTCCTATAAAACCAATTAATGATTTTGCAGCAATAATAAAGAGGGAAGTTCCTACTGCAAGTTTCATTGGCATGCGAGCCAGAAGCACCAATGCAGGAATAATTAAAAATCCACCACCGGCACCTACCAAACCAGTAAGCAAACCTACCAAACTACCCTCAAGAAGGATCATTGGATAGTTATATTGCAGGGGTTCATCATCTGCTTTATCACAATCAATACATGGCCTGATCATACTTACAGAAGCCAGAATCATGACAATGGCAAACAGAACCATAATACCGATGGATTTGGTAATAACCAATGACCCGATTGTGAATAGCTCAGATGGAATTAATGGTACCAGCCACATGCGGGTCAGATAGACTGCTGCAATGGATGGAATTCCAAAGATCAGAACAGTTTTAAAATCTGCCTTTTTCTGTATTGCACTTTGAATACCTCCAACAAAGGCGGTTGAACCGACTATAAACAGAGAATAAGCGGTAGCGAGAATAGGATTAACCCCCATTACATAAACCAGAATCGGTACTGTAAGTATAGATCCACCGCTTCCAATTAAGCCTAATGAAACGCCAACGAGTACTGCCAATATATAACCTAGAATTTCCATAATGTCTTTTTATTTGAACACAAAGGTCACAATAGCAAACCCGCTTTATGGTTACAAAAGTTACATTTAGCAATAATAGTAAATTTTAATGCCGCAGCCTGAATTGATCAGAGTCTGAAGCAAAATCCTGCTTAGCCGATGGATACACCAATGATCGTACCTATTCCATAGGTTATTGCAGCTGCTGCCAGACCAAAAAAGACTTGTCTGAAACCAGAAAACCAGATACTTTTTCCTGTAAACAAGGTAATGGCCGAGCCAATTAAGAACAATCCCAGGGCACTCATACCTGCGCTGAGCAATACAGCATTGATCCCGCTTAGAAAGAAAAAAGGAATAACCGGAATAACAGCGCCAATTGCAAATAATATGAAGGAGGTAATTGCAGCCTCCATTGCTGATCCCTGTAAATCTTCCGCATTTATACCTAACTCTTCCTGAATCAGCATTTCATGAGCCCGGTCTTTATCAGAGATGATGGCTTTTGCCATAGATCTTGCCTGCGGCTCAGGAATCCCTTTTGAAATATAAATCAAAGCCAGCTCCTTTTCTTCACCCTCCGGATTTGTTTCCAGTTCCTCCATCTCCAGCTGCATTTGGTTTTCATAGAGTTCCTGGGAACTTTTTACTGAAATCCATTCTCCAAGAGCCATTGAGAGTGCACCTGCCATCAGGCCGGCAAGACCCGTTAACAAGACTTCACTTTGTCCGCTGGTTGCGCCTGCTATTCCCATCACCAGACTGAAATTTGAAACCAGGCCATCATTCCCTCCAAGCACCGCTGCTCTGAGTGCATTTCCACCCACAGACCTATGCCTCTTTTCGAACCTGGCAAGATTTGAACCGGAAATATCCTGATGATTATTTAAGATATTTTTAAGAATTGTTACATGCGATGTATCGGATAGTGAAGGGGCTGCATTACTTTTCCTTTTAACCTTGACAATAGAAGATGAAATGCTCTTTTCGGTATCCAGCAATACCCCAAGAATATAATCATACCCGAATACCTTACCAATAAACCTCAAAACCTTTGCCCTTCCTGAGGGAGGGGGTAAATGAGAACTATCCAGATTGTTCTTCTTCAGAAAAGCTATTGCATGGTTATGCTCTATTTCACTCATCTCAGTGAAAACCCGGGCCACATGGGGATCCTTTTCATTTTCTGCGAGGATTTTATACAGAAAGCCGGTATCGACCTCTGTCTGAATATTTTTCAGGTTTATCATATTGAAATCCGGATTTTCAGGCCTGTGAACAGTGTAAAGAAATATTTATGGCAAAAAAACTGTTAATCTATAATGAGGGCTAATAAATAATCAGCCGGGAAATTAAATATTACTATTTACCGGGATCTGGCAATTCGGTTCCCAATACCATCTACAAGTATATCAACAAGAACATCAAAATATTCTTCCGATTTGAAGTCACATAATGAAACGCTAAGTGGAAAGCTCAATCCTCTGAAAGCTGCAATAGAAGCAAAAGAACACTTTTCTATCATTTCGGGCGACAATTCTCTGAATTCGCCCGATTGAACACCCCCAATAATAATTTCCTTCATCATGTCAACCTGGGTCTGATCATACCTTTGCTTGAGCTCATGAAGTTTCTTCATACCATCAAAGATTTCCTCTCTGACAATCTTGCTAAGATTATGATAACCAATAATCGAAGAAAGATTGGTCCCGAGAAATGCTTTCAACTTCTCCTTAGCTGTTGTAGCACTATTTATGGCTTTTCTAACTTTCTGTATATGACTCTTCATTTCATCATCGACAACCGCCTCAAAAATTTCATTCTTGCTCGGGAAATAATAATAAAGGGTGCTTTTACCCTTACCGGCTGCCTCCGCAATATCCTCCATCGTGGTCTTTTTTAATCCATGATGTGAAAAAAGACGCTTTGCGCCTTCCAGAATATCCCGTATGATTAATTCATCTTTCAACATTTATCACAAAAATCTATCGACCATTGTTTAAATATAGTCTAAAAGCTGATCAATTAAAAATATGGGGCCATAAAAATTTTTATGAAACTCCTTAAATAATAAGTCTTTACAAAACCTTCGGTGAAATCATAGACTGTAGTCAACTGAACTTTGTTCAACTTAACCCTTACTCTCTATATTAAAATCATTCACATGGACAAATCATAAACTATTTTTAACTTTTAGTCTAATTTATTAACCGAATACGATACCCAACCGTCTGCCTTATACTTTAAAAATCATCTGATTGTAAAGATCAAAATAGGATTAAAATCCTCTCTATTGATAATCAGCGACTTGCAAACGAGATGCTAAAATGTAAATAAGCCGGAACTTGACAAATGAAACTTTTAGACTAATTTTGTTTTATGGTCGAAAGACAATTACTAATAAAAACTAAAATTCTAAAGAAAATGAAAAAGTTAATTTTATCAATCGTTGCATTAAGCAGTCTTTCATTAGCAAGCTATGCACAAACAGAAAAAGGTAAGTACATTTTAGGTGGTACAGCTTCATATGAAACTTCAAAAACTGATGCGGTAAATGCAAAATCATCTGAGAATCTTAACATTGTGCCTAACGTAGGTTACTTTGTTTCTGATGATTTCGCAATTGGTACCGGCATTGGGTACAGCTTCTCAAAGACTGCAGTTGCAAGTCCTACAGGAATCAACAATGCAGTAATTGTAAGTCCGTTTGGACGCTATTATGCTGGATTAAGTGATCAGTTTAAATTTTTCGGACAGGCGTCTGTTCCTATGGCTTTCGGTAATGTAAAAGCTGTAGATGCAAATGGTGATGCAGGTGCCAAGGCAGGAACATCAACATCTATAGGTGTTGCTTTATCTCCGGGATTCGCTTACTTTCCAACTAAAAAGCTTGGAATTGAGTTTGCATTAAAAGGCATATCGTACAATAGCTACAAAGTAAAAGACGCGAATGATAATGATGTAGTAGGCGCAGGAAGGGAAGATTTCTCATTCGGAACCAATTTCTTCGCACCGCAAATTGGTGTACAGTTCCACTTTTAATAATTAATAGTTTAGGGTTGAGGGCGCACTTATGGTGCGCCTTCTTTGTTTCTACTGTTTATATCCCCTTTAAGTACTTCTTGGGAACCTCAGCTCCGGCTACATAATTCAGTTTGCCGATCTTACACATCTGATACACATTAATTCTGAAATCAGGGCAGGTACTGACAAAGCAATAGGCCTCTACCTGAGTAAAACCATAAGTGCTGACCAGCCAATCCATCATATAAACTGTTGCCTGATGTACTGCATCCTCCAGCGGTCTGAAAGCATGAATCGCAATAATGGAATCCGGTGTTTCGATTCTAATACCTGGGGATCTCTTTCCTTTAATCACTTCAAATGAAAGTCTGACAGTTGCCTGAGTTTCTGCTGCAGTTCCGGTAAATTCTGTATCCCCCTGACTAGCGTGTACATCGCCCAGATAGAAAAGCCCGCCAGGATGATAAACCGGAAGAAATATTTTATTCCCCGGTTTGAAATCACGAATGTCCAGATTTCCACCCCAATCCCCCTGCCCATCCAGACTGTTTGCCACATCCCGGTCGGGGGCTACACCCAAAGTACCGATAAATGGGGTAATTGGCCAGGAGATCTTATCATTAAAATGGAGTGTTCCATCAACTGTAGTACCGCTTGGGCCCGGACTATGATCAAAGACCATCGTACTATATTCACCTGAGATTTCGTTCCAGCGGGAAGATTC
>CAZGCG010000110.1:0-5702 GCA_964524205.1 uncultured Sphingobacterium sp.
TGTCATTGCGAGGAGGCCCGCCTGACCGGACGGGCAGGCACGACGAAGCAATCTCGTGACATTTAGTAGTTAATTAAGCTTCCATGACAAAACTGATCGAATGTCCGCGTGACGCCATGCAGGGAATTCATGATTTTATTCCCACCCAAATCAAGGCCGAATATATCAATCTGCTCTTACAGGTAGGGTTTGATACGATTGACTTTGGGAGTTTTGTTTCAGAAAAAGCCATACCACAACTAAAAGACACCACTGAAGTACTGGACAAACTGAACATCAGTGAAGGAAAAACAAAGCTTCTGGCAATTGTTGCCAATCTGAGAGGGGTTGAAGAGGCTATTAAGCACCCACAGATCTCTTATTTGGGATTCCCTTTTTCAGTTTCAGAAACATTCCAGCAGCGAAATACCAATGCCGGAATTGAAACATCCTTACTAATAGTTGAAAAATTACTTAATCATTGTGAAAAGTCTGGAAAGCAAGCAGTTATCTATCTTTCCATGGGCTTTGGAAATCCATATGGTGATCCCTGGAGTAATGAAATTGTAGAGCATTGGACAAATGAACTTACAAAAATTGGTGCCGGAATCATATCACTCGCAGATACGACAGGGATTTCAAGTCCTGAAAAGATTAACTATTTGTACCCACACCTCGTTTCCTCTTTTCCGAAAGTTGAATTTGGGATCCACCTTCATAGTACCCCATCAAGCTGGCATGAAAAGATAGATGCTGCCTGGAATAGTGGCTGCAGACGATTCGATAGCTCACTGAAAGGCTACGGAGGCTGCCCTATGGCATCTGATCAACTCACTGGAAATATTGCAACAGAGAGCCTTGTTTCGTTCCTGGAAGCAAAAGGGGAAGATCATGGGCTTGATCTGGAGAAATGGAATGAGGCAATGGTATATTCTTCGAAGGTGTTTTATTAATTGACAGTTGACAGTTGACAATGAGATTTGACGTTTAACTCAAATTCCAGCTTTAAGCTTTCTGCTTTTAGCTTTCTGCTTTAAGCTTGGAGAGTCATTTTAAAATGCTGTATCCCCGCCTCTTCAAACTGTTCACCAGCCTTTTTAAATCCGAATTTAGCATATAAAGGCATTGCATCAAGTTGTGCGTGCAGATAAACATACTCAGCATCCCGGGGAAGGTCATTTAAAACTGCAGCTACCAATGACTGCCCCATTCCCTTTCCTCTGAATTCTTTTAATACGGCAAACCGCTCAAGCTTGTATCCTTTTTCGGTTTTACGCCAGCGCGAAGCACCCGCAGGAACACCATTGAACTTAGCAAGAAAATGTACGGACTCATCCTCAAACTCCCATTCCAGTTCGGGTGGGCAATTTTGCTCATCTACGAATACTTTTCTCCGGATGGCAAAAACCTGTTGAAGATCTGCATCAGCACTGACCCGTTCAACTTTAATCTGATCTTCCATTTTCCTGAAATGATTTAAATAAAGATAAAGGGCCTTTCTTAGAAGAAAAGCCCTTTAAAATGGTTTAGAGTTTGTTGTTGACATTAATACAATTGAGATCCTCAAAAGCCTGGGTCAATCTTTTAACAAAATTATCCTCCCCTTTTCGAAGCCAGACTCTCGGATCATAGTACTTCTTATTTGGAGAGTCCTCCCCTTCCGGATTGCCGATCTGGCTTTGGAGGTAAGCCTCCTTCGACTTGTAATAATCTTTTATTCCTTCCCAGAATGCCCATTGCATATCTGTATCAATATTCATCTTAATAGCTCCATAGGATATCGCCTCACGAATTTCTTCCTGTGTGGATCCTGAGCCACCATGGAACACAAAATTTACAGGCTTCTCTACACTGATATTGAACTCAGAACGAACAAAATCCTGAGAATTCTTCAGAATAACAGGCTGTAATTTAACATTGCCAGGCTTATATACTCCATGCACATTTCCAAAGGCGGCAGCCACAGTAAATTTCTCACTAATGGTACTTAGTTCTTTATATGCGTAAGCTACTTCAGAAGGCTGAGTATACAATTTTGAGCTGTCTACATCACTGTTATCAACGCCATCTTCCTCTCCGCCGGTTACTCCTAATTCAATTTCTAGAGTCATCCCTAATCCCTTCATCCGGCTTAAATACCTTTTACTGATCTCAATATTCTCTTCAATCGGTTCTTCAGAAAGATCGAGCATATGTGAAGAATAAAGTGGTTTACCGTATTGCGCAAAAAACCGTTCACCATGATCCATAAGTCCATCAATCCAGGGTAATAGTTTCTTGGCTGCATGGTCTGTATGTAAAATAACGGCTACTCCATAATGCTCTGCCAGAAGATGGATATGTTGTGCCGCAGATACTCCTCCAAGTATACAGGCATTTAAATTATCGTTATTCAGGGACTTGCCTGCATAGAACTGGGCTCCTCCGTTTGAAAGTTGAATAATTACAGGGGAATTAACAGCCTTTGCTGTCTCCATTACTGCATTGATAGAATTTGTACCAATTACATTAACCGCTGGCAGGGCAAACTGATGTTTTTTGGCTACTTCGAATAATTCCTGAACCGCGTCACCATGCAAAACCCCCTTAAATTCTTTTAAACTCATGATTTTAGTTTTTTATAAGATGATCGAAATTATGAAAAATAGCCTCAAAATCAAGCAATGAGCTTAATTATTATATCCATTTAAGGATAAGTTTCATTCTATCATTTTGAGGGGCATTGCTTTCTTAAAATTTTTGTTTCTTTGTAGGCTATACACAAATCCGAAATGGCCTGGTTTAAGAGAGAAAAAAAGGGGATTATAACTTCCACAGAGGAAAAGAAAGAGACACCCGATGGGTTGTGGAATAAATGTCCGTCATGTAAGAAACCACTGCATTACGCAGAACAGGTAGAAAATAAATACGTTTGCCAATACTGTGCCTATCATTTACGCATCGGCTCAAAAGAATACTTTGAAATTCTTTTTGATGATAATGAATTCACTGAATTATTTCCAAATATACGATCAGCTGATCCTCTGAATTTTACTGATACCAAAAAGTATACAGACAGACTGGAAGAAAGTTATGAGAAAACCGGCTTAAACGATGCAATACGTGCTGCTTCGGGTAAATTAGCCGGGCAAAATCTGGTAATTGCCTGTATGGACTTTAATTTTATTGGAGGTTCAATGGGTTCAGTTGTTGGTGAGAAGATCGCCCGTTCTATTGATTTCAGTATCAAGCATAAGATTCCCTTCATGATGATCTCAAAATCGGGTGGAGCAAGGATGATGGAGGCTGCATTTTCACTGATGCAAATGGCAAAAACTTCAGCCAAATTAGCGCTGTTAAGCAAAGCTAAGATCCCTTATATTTCATTACTGACTGATCCTACAACAGGTGGAGTTACCGCTTCTTATGCGATGCTTGGCGACATTAATATTTCAGAACCCGGCGCTTTAATTGGCTTTGCGGGTCCGAGAGTCATCAAAGAAACCATCAAAAAAGATCTTCCTAAAGGTTTCCAAACCTCAGAATTCGTGCTGGAACATGGATTCCTGGATTTTATTGTGGACAGAAGGCAGATGAAAGAGAAGCTTGGAACATTTTTGAAGATGCTCAAGCCTTAAAGGTTTAAAGTTTCCGTAATATCTCTGCTGCCTTATTTTCAAACATCATTTGCCATTCGGGGGCCAGGTTAGTATCTGAATCTTCCTGGGCCTCTCCTGTATTTCTAAGTTGTTCGGCAGTTGGTGCGTAATAAATATAACCATTAGTATAGGCTGCAACAAAGGTGTTCTCATTTGGAGCACTCTTTTTAATATTAAGGCCAAGCTGTACAGTCAGTTCACCCGGAAAAGTAATCAGACGCATATTTCCGATTTTAACACCAAGAATTTCAACTTTAATCGTTTTGGCGCCAGCCGATTTTTGCTGATGCATTTTAACCAGTGATAAATTTTCACGAATTCTGGTTAAACGCTCCATCATATAAATATTGGATCGATAATTTTCCATGTCTCTTCTATTTATAGAATCCATTCGGATCATATCAATCCGTTCCTGCTTCCCTTCCTGCATGTACCTTTGTCTGTAAAACGAAGGATATTCAGAATCGTTATTATACTTCGTATTCAACGTGATAAATGATTTCAGGTTTATATTAGTTCCTCTCAGTGAATTCAATATCCGATTTTGTTCAGCCTCTAAAGTTGTAATTCGTGCAGCGAAATCCGCTCTTGGAAGTTCCAGGTACTCATTAAACACTTTTATTTCTGTGTCACTTACCGTTTTAATGCTCTGCAAGGCATTTAGGATACTTAAACCAAGCATATTCCCCAGCGGTTCGGCATCTGTAGGGTTATCTACTCCTTTATAGTTAACCGGGTTAATATCTCCTCCGCAACCCTGTAAGAAAAGAGCCATTGAACCTTTTAAGTTATCCTCAATTACCCTGGAAGCAAAACCAATGATATCGGCCGTATTGCCTCCATTTGGAACGCCCTGTATTGGGTGCACAGCAAAATTATAGAGCACTGCAAGGGTTTCTCCATTTAATTTATTCAACCTGAATATCCCTATTTCCGGATCAGTTGGACCAATTTCTGCAAGCTCATGATCAGGTGGAAGTGAATACGCACGCCTTGCATCTGTTTGCGAGCCATCTTTCATGTTATACCTGCGGTTTTCCATGATTCGATTCTCATACCCTGTACCGGCTCCCACATTGACGGGAACCAAATTTTTCAAGGCTTCCTTTACCGCCAGTACTGTCAAACTATCGGTATCAGCCCGTACAATTCCATGGCAATGACTTGCATTAATGAGAATGTTTGAAGATGGGATATTCAATTCCTTCTGTATCTGTGATCGAACTTTTGAAAGATATCCTTCCTTAATTGGGCCAATTTCTTCGAGTGCCACTACATCCAGGGTAATAATTACCATTTTTGTCAGGCCGTTATCCAATACCAATGCTTTTACATAAAGCGGATCATTGACAAGGCCAGCAGTTCGATCAGTAATATCTAGTTTAGCCACTCCTGCCCTTATTTTAGCATGCGCTTCCTGAGAAATCAGCAAAAAACTCAAAATAGAGATCAACGTGAGAGTGTTGAATATTGGCTTAATAAGATATGTTAAAATTGAACTTAATCTATTAGTATTCAGCATAATAGAATCTAAATAAAATGAACATCAGAAAATTTAGATCTGATATTTGGCAACAATTAAAATTTGTACTTTCAAGTGTTCTGAAACTAACTGCCCATAGTTAATTCCTCATAGGCTGCAGTCAAACTCCTTTGTATTCCCTGCCCCTGAAAATCTTCAGCACCCGGAATGCTTTGGGCTTTTAAGATATCATCTTTAGATTTTCCTGCTTTCATCTCATTTTTTACAAACAAAAGCAGCTTTTCGAGGTAGTTCTGCATCGCTCTAATTTCCTCTTTACCACCTGTAACTTTTAAAGGATCAGCAGAGTGACCGAATACAAATAAGGTATCCTTATCGAACTTAGCAATAGTTTTATCCAGGACATTCACCCAGCTTTGAATATTCGCACCCCCTGGTCGGTCAATGAAAGGAAAGCGCTTATTGAACATAAGATCTCCCATATGGGCAATGTTGGCATGCTCAAAATGCACGATTATATCTCCATTGGTATGTCCCGCCCCGAAATAATGAGCCTGAATACGCTCTGCACCTACTTTAGTCTTCCATTGATCCTGGAATAC
>CAZGCG010000110.1:5802-6877 GCA_964524205.1 uncultured Sphingobacterium sp.
ACCACTGCCATTCCCGAATTATTTGATAACCAGGCTATTGTACCACCCTGTTCTGTAAATATCCCGACATCGTTTCTCAAAAGCGTAAATTTATACGCCGGCTGCATTAAGAAATTAGCCAGAGTCTTATTATTCGCCATGGCTAACATAGCCAGTGAAAGTCCAGTACCTTGTAAAAATTGTCTGCGTTGCATCAAAAATCAAATTAAATGATCCTAAATATAAATAAAAAAAAATCCCGCTGCTGCGGGATTAAAAATTTACATCGTTCCGGGTTCATGATTGAATCCAATGGAATGATGATTAACACGCCCGTGGGAATGGTGACTGAAACTGTATCCCCGAACTAAGCCTGTAATAAAATGCTTTTCATGTATCAGCATTGTCTGCTCATCTTTAGGAATACCTTTTACTGAATGTTTGGGGACAAGCTTTTTAGCCATGATTTCCTCCTTTTTCTAAAGTATTCAAACAATTTACGAAAAATTGAACTAAAAAGCAAGGTTGATCCGATGTAAAGGATCAGTATTCAGCATTAAACTTCAGCATGACAGAGTTCCTTTAGCTTCAGAACTACATAATCAATCTCTTCCCTTGTATTGAATTTGCTGAAGGAAAACCTTACAGCAGGGCGATTTGGATTAGCCTGAATTCCGTTCAAAACGTGTGAGCCAATATTGGTTCCTGAGCTGCACGCACTACCACCAGATGCGGAAATACCGGCAATATCCAGACTAAAAAGCAGCATTTCGGCCATGTCCATTTCAGGAAAAGAAACATTCAGCACTGTATAAAGACTTTTTTCAGGATCAGTTTCACCATTAAACTCAATTCCTGGTATGTTTTTTACTAACTCCTGCATCATATAAGATTTAAGTCCCTGAATGTATTTATGATGCTCATCCATCTCTGCGTAAGCAATTTCAAGCGCTTTTGCCAAACCTGCAATGCCATATACATTCTCTGTCCCGCCCCGCATATTTCGCTCCTGAGACCCTCCAAAAATCATCGGATTGATCTTGATATTATGATGAATATAAAGAAAGCCTACTCCTTTTGGGCCATGCAGTTTGTG
>CAZGCG010000110.1:6977-10346 GCA_964524205.1 uncultured Sphingobacterium sp.
TGATATTATGATGAATATAAAGAAAGCCTACTCCTTTTGGGCCATGCAGTTTGTGGGCAGCACACACGAGAAAGTGAACCTTCAACTTGCTCAGATCATGTGGGTAATGCCCCATACTCTGAACGGTATCGCAATGAAAGATCGCATTGTACATCTCACATAATTCACCAACCCTTTCTATATCTGTAAGTGTCCCCAGTTCATTGTTGGCATGCATCAATGAAACAAAACTGCGTTCATTTGTGCTCAGGATTTCTTCAAGATGCTGGTAATCAATGGTTCCCTTTGCGTCTGTATTTACATAACTCAACCTGATCAAACCACTGCTTTCAAGAGCCTGAAGGGTATGTAAAACAGCATGATGTTCAATAGCACTTGTAATTGCATGTTTAATTCCATGATCAATAATCCCACAGCGAATAGCCATATTATCGGCCTCTGTCCCACCCGAAGTAAAGAAAAATTCAGATGGAGAAGCATGCAGAAGTGATGCGACAGTCTTTCTCGCCTTTTCGATCAATGTACGTACTTCACGCCCATGAGCATGTATAGAAGAAGGGTTGCCATAATGAGCCTCCATTACTTCATATATCGTCTTTAGTACCTCTTTGTCTAAAGGGGTAGTAGCCGCATTATCCAGGTATACACGCATATTAATAAATTATTCAACAGATTAAATTAGTTTACAACAGCCATTGGTTAAAGCCGACGTAAAAATTAGTGAAAATACACTCAGTGAATTAATACTTGCTCTTTGGTAAGATTGTTAGGTTAAACGCAATATTTCTTTTATATCTGATATGATTTTCTGTGCAAGGTATTCGGCACCTGTTTCTGAACTGCTCTCAGAATAAATTCTGATAATTGGTTCAGTATTCGATTTCCGAAGATGTACCCATTGTTTATCAAATTCTATTTTTAAGCCATCAATAGTACTATGTGGCTGATTTTCATATCTTTTTTCAACCTCAATTAAGAGCGAATCGATATCCATTTCAGGAGTCAGTGTGATTTTATTCTTTGAGATATAATAAGCAGGATAAGAAGCTCTGAGTACCGATACAGATTGCCTGCTTATTGCAAGATGGGTCAAAAACAAAGCTATCCCAACCAAAGCATCCCGTCCATAATGGGATTCAGGATAGATAACACCCCCATTTCCCTCTCCGCCAATAATAGCCTGAGTCTCCTTCATCTTATTGACCACATTTACTTCACCTACCGCAGCAGCATTATAAGTTCCACCTGCAGATTCGGTTACGTCCCTTAAAGCACGGGTCGATGATAAATTGGAAACCGTGTTACCAGGGGTGTGCTTAAGAACATAATCAGAAACGGCAACCAGGGTATATTCTTCTCCAAACATTGAACCATCTTCACATACGAAACACAATCTGTCAACATCCGGATCAACGGCTATACCCAAATCAGCTTTTTTGGAAACGACCATACGCGAAAGATCAATCAGATTTTCAGGTAGTGGCTCAGGATTGTGAGGAAACTCACCATCCGGTTCGCAATAAAGCTCATAAATGGTCTTTACACCCAGGGCTTTTAGCAATGCAGGTACAAATATCCCACCCGAAGAATTTACACAGTCAATTGCTATTTTAAAATTAGCATTCCGCACAGCTTCAGCATTCACAAGCGGCAATGCCAGCACCTTGTCTATATGTTTTTGTAAATAGCTACCGTCGTAACTAACCTTACCCAGGCTATTAACCTCAGCAAACTCAAAATCGCTCTCCTCGGCCATAGAAAGCACTAATTGTCCTTCCTGATCAGAAATAAACTCGCCTTTATCATTCAAAAGCTTCAGGGCATTCCATTGCTTTGGATTATGACTGGCTGTCAGAATAATACCACCTCCGGCATTTTCATCAGGCACCGCAACTTCAACAGTTGGTGTGGTTGACAGGCCCAGATCGACCACGTCAATTCCAATACTTTGCAGGGTACCAACTACCAGATTACGGACCATTTCGCCCGAAATTCTGGCATCTCTGCCAATTACTACCTTATTCTTGCCTGTACTTGCTATGACCCAACGGCCATAAGCTGAAGTAAATTTTACGATGTCAGTTGGTGTCAAACCATTTCCTGCCAATCCGCCTATTGTACCCCTGATTCCGGAGATCGATTTTATTAAAGCCACGAGTTAAAATTATTGAGCAAAAATAACAATTACATCCTATTCATAACTGTAAAACAGTAAATGTATATATTTGCCTCTATATCCTGTGATCTGCATATGCCAAAAAAGTGGTTTCAAAACTGGTTTAATTCTCCTTATTATCATATTCTGTATCATCAGCGCAATGATGAAGAGGCTGAATTTTTTATTGACAATCTATGTGCCTACCTTAAACCAAGCGCAGACTCCAATTTACTTGATATCGCTTGCGGACGCGGAAGACACTCCGTATATCTGAACAAAAAAGGATATGATGTAACAGGAATCGACTTGTCGGTATCCAATGTGAAGTTTGCCCAGCAGTTTGAAAATGAAAAACTTCAGTTTTATGTGCATGATATGCGATATCCGTTTTACATCAATTACTTTGATATTGCATTTAACCTTTTTACCAGTTTCGGATACTTTGAAACAGAAAAAGATCATATTAATGCCTTAAAAACATTCAGAAAATCATTAAAAAAAGATGGCATTCTGGTTCTCGACTATTTTAACAGTCATAAGATCATGCACCATCTTACCAATCAGGAGGTTAAACATGTTGATGGCATTGATTTTTATATCAGCAAAAAAATTGCTGATGGCAAGATCATAAAAAGCATTTCCTTTGAACACAAGAATAAAGACTATTCATTTAAAGAAGAAGTGAAGGCATTTACTCTGGCCGACTTTGTACGTATGTTCGAAAAAAGCGGCTTTAAAATTTTAAATCACTTCGGCGATTTTTCCATAAATCCATACAATGAAACAAAATCAGACCGTCTGATATTTATTTGCCAGAAAGCCAATGCTTGAACAGATTATTCAGTTTGACCAGAATTTATTCTTTGGTATTAATCAGGGCCTGAGTAATTCCTTTTTCGACTGGCTTATGCCAGCTTTAAGAAACCGCTTTTTCTGGACTCCCCTTTACTTGTTCATTGTAATCTTTTTAGTAAGAAACTATGGTAAAAAAGGCTGGCTTATTCTTTTGTTTGTCGTACTAACCTTTGGCCTGACTGATTATTTTTCATCTTCTGTAATAAAACCCTCTGTTGAACGATTAAGGCCATGTAATGACCCTGATATTAAAAAAGAAGTCAGAAATCTCATTGCCTGTGGCACAGGCTATAGTTTCCCCTCATCTCATGCTGCCAACCATTTTGGATTGGCTGTATTTTTAATTCTTGTTTTCT
>CAZGCG010000111.1:0-1454 GCA_964524205.1 uncultured Sphingobacterium sp.
GGTGTAAAACCTTTCCCTGGTTTGAAGCCTGAGTTAACAACTGCTTTTGAAATTGGTTTAGAAGCTAAATTCTTTAACGATCGTTTAGGATTTGACTTAGGTTACTATTCATCTGATACTAAAAACCAGTTATTCCAGGTTTCACTTCCTCCGGCATCTGGTTGGAGTTCAGAGTATGTTAACGCTGGTTTAGTAAATAACAAAGGCGTTGAGTTAACCTTAAATGCTACTCCTGTTGCTAAAGGCGATTTCCGTTGGAATATGAACGTAAACTATGCGAGGAACGTTAACAAATTAGTCGAATTGTCTCCAACTTTGAAGACATTAAACTTAACCCAGGATTTCATGGTATTCCAGCGCGCTGTTGAAGGTTTCCCATTAGGTCAGATGTACAGCAGAGGTTACCAGCGTAATGCTAGTGGACAAGTTTTAGTAGGAGCAAATGGATTACCATTAATCACTCCTGGAACTACAGTTGATATTGGTAATTCACGTCCGGATTGGACTGGTGGTTTCAGCAATACTTTCAACTACAAGAGGTTTAGCTTCAATGCTTTAATTACAGCTCGTGTAGGTGGTACTGTAACTTCATTTACTAATGCAATCATCTATTCTGATGGTCAGGTAGCTGAGACATTAGATGGAAGAACTTCTATGGTTTTCCCTGGTGTAACTGCAGCCGGAGCAGCTAATACAGTTGCAACAACTTCTGAGGCATACTGGAAGTTTGTAGGTGGTCGTAATACTCCTGTAGGTGAAGTTTGGGCTTATTCTGCTACAAACGTTCGTTTGCGTGAAGCTTCTTTAAGTTATACATTACCTAAAAATTTATTTAAGAAGGCTCCATTCCAGGCCGCTTCTGTATCTTTAACAGGTCGTAACTTATTCTTCATTGTAAATAAGGCTAAAGGTTTCGACCCTGAATCTACAGCAGGTTCTACAAACACTTCTGTTGGACAGGAAGGATTCTCCTTACCTTCAACCCGTCAGATTGGTTTGAACTTAAACTTATCGTTTTAATTAATAAATATTAACAATTATGAAAAAATTTAGATTATATATCATTGCTTCAAGTTTAGTCTTGGTTACAGCTATTGGTATTTCATCTTGTACCGACAAGTTTGAAGAATACAATACTGATAAAACCAGATTGACAGAACTTGATGCATCAGCTGTTGGTAATGCATTTGCAGCCACTCAGCACAGAGGTGTCATGTTTTCATGGCAGACCTTCCAGAGTTTATTTGGCGATTTATACGCTCAATATTATGGTAATATTGCCCAAAACTTTAACTCCGACCGTTATGTAATGGTTGGTAACTGGTTAAATGGTGCATTCAATAACTTTTATAACAGTGGAGTAAATCCATTGTTAGGTGTATTGGAGAATACCGCACCGGGTGGTAAAGCTGCAAATCCTGGAATTTATGCGATGGCTAATATCTGGAAAGTTA
>CAZGCG010000111.1:1554-10192 GCA_964524205.1 uncultured Sphingobacterium sp.
TCCATGAAACAATGGGGTATCTCTGATGCTGCTGCAATAGCTGCCTATACTGCAAGTACAAAAACTCCGGTTGCTGTAACAGGCGCTGTAGTTTCACCTGCATTAACTGATCTTCCGGTAGTTTGGACTACAAACGCTGCAAGACAATTAGAGCAGATCCACACTCAAAAGTGGATTGCATTATGGCCAAATGGAGTTGAAGCATGGGCTGAATATCGTCGTACCGGCTTCCCTAAATTATATCCGGTAATGAATTCTGAAAGCTTATTTGTAACTAAGGATCAGGTTATTCGCCGTGTACCATACACTATTGGTGAAAGCCAGACCAACGCTGCTGGTGTTGCAACAGGTGTTGCAAAACTTGGTGGTGCTGATAATGAAGCTACCCGTTTGTGGTGGAATAAATAGTAAATAGGTAAATTATAAAAAAAGGTCTTCCTGAATTTTCAGGAAGACCTTTTTTTTTATGCCCAATTAATGAGTTTGTTTTGAGTTTATTTCGACAATAAATCAAGCTTAATGTATTATTTGGGATATTATTCTGAATATTACTTTCCCTTGAAAGATATTCTTTATCCAGATAAATTTATTTTTTTATATTTAATGGTTCACTGTTAATGTTCAGTAATTTTTGAATAAGACTCATGATTCCTTCTAATCATTTTTTTATTCTAAAATTCTTATAATTCAAAATTTTAAGCTGTATAACTTAACAGAATAATTTTCAAAAATCCGTGATTGATAACATACTTTAACATGCTAAAAAAAATTTATGCTGCTGCTCTTTTGAGTCTTGTTTTGAGTGGCTGTACCAGTAAAAATGACAAACTGTTCACCTTGTTAGACGAGGATGATACAGGCATAGATTACTCAAATATGCTTCGTGAGAGTGATGATATGAATGTGATGAATTATTCGTACTTCTATAACGGTGCTGGTGTTTCTGTTGGAGATATTAATAATGATGGTCTTCAGGATTTGCTTTTTACTGGTAATATGGTTAAAAACCGTCTTTACATCAATAAGGGAAATTTTGAATTTGAAAATATAACCGACAAAAGTGGTATTGCCAGTAAACAGGGTTGGTGTACGGGTGCAACTATGGTAGATATCAATGCTGATGGACTTTTGGATATTTATATCAGCCGTTCTGCAGATATTGACCCGGAAAGAAGGAAGAACTTATTATTTATTAATAATGGTGATCTGACATTTACAGAAAAAGCCGAAGAATATGGTCTTGCAGACCATGGTTATTCAACCCAGGCTTCATTTTTCGATTATGATAAGGATGGCGATCTCGATATGTTTCTGATAAATCACTCCCTGCAACAATATACAACCGGTGTTCAGGAAAATGTGCAGTTGAGAAAAGAACAAAATCCTGACTTTGCGAATAAATTGTACAGGAATGATAATGGTAAATTCAAGGATATTAGTGCTGAAGCTGGAATTACATCTAACGTTTTGACTTTTGGATTAGGCCTTGCTGTTTCTGATATTAATAATGATAGCTGGCTGGATATTTATGTTTCCAATGATTTTAATGAGCCCGATTATATGTTTATTAATAACGGGAATGGAACTTTTACAGATAAACTAACAGAAAGTATGGCACAGATATCCATGTATTCGATGGGATCTGATATTGCTGATTACAATAATGACGGATTACCTGATATGGTAACACTCGACATGCTTCCTGAAAGCAATGAGACCCAAAAGATGCATTCTGGAGCTGAAAATTTTGACAAAATGCAATTTCTGTTCGACAGAGGGTTTTATTTTCAGTTTAGCCGTAATATGCTTCAGAAGAACAATGGAGATGGAACTTTTTCTGAAATCGGACAAATTGCAGGTATATCGAATACTGACTGGAGTTGGGCAGCTTTATTCTCTGATCTGGACAGAGATGGGAAGAAGGATCTTTTTGTGACCAACGGCTATGTTAAAGATTATACAGACATGGATTTCCTGAAATATACAATGGACGAAACTATTCGTTCAAGGCAGCAGGGGAATACTGTTGTTGCAAAGGATTTCATAGAGAAAATGCCAACAATTGTTCAGTCTAATTATGTGTTTCAAAATGTTGGTAATGACCGTTTTGAGAAGAAAAATACAGATTGGGGTCTTGATCAAAAGGGCATTTCAGCTGGTGCAGTTTATGCTGATTTGGATAATGATGGGGATATGGACCTTGTTGTAAGTAATACCAATGAAAATGCAAGTGTTTATAGAAACAATTCGGAATTGCTGAATAAGAATTCTTATCTCAGAGTTCAGTTAAAAGGTGATAAGCAAAATTCATTAGGCTTTGGTGCTAAGGTAGTTCTATATGCAAAGGGTGTAAAATACTTTCAGGAACAAATTCCTGTCAGAGGGTTTCAATCCTCTGTAGATCCTGTGTTAAATTTTGGACTTGGTGAAAATCAGGTCGTTGATTCATTGTTTATCATTTGGCCAAATGACAAGAGCCAGAAAATTAACAATGTAAAAGTAAATCAGACTCTTACACTGGATGTTAAAAATGCTAATCTGGATTTGAAATTTAATCCTATTCCGGCGGGTGATAAATATTTAGTGAACTCTGCTTCAGTTAATTTTACACATACAGAAAACAAGTTTAATGATTTTACTGTTCAGACCTTACTCCCGAATTATCTTTCGAGACCAGGTCCAACTATGGCTAAAGCTGATTTTAACGGTGATGGTATAGAGGATCTGTTTATAGGAGGTGCTGCAGGCCAGGCAGGAGCTTTATTTACACAAAGCAACGCAGGTGATTTTATTAGAAAGAACAGCAGTTCATTGGATGCAGATGCTCAGTATGAAGATACAGCTTCTGAATTTTTCGATATGGATGGTGACGGTGATCTTGATCTGTATGTTGGAAGTGGTGGCTATGAATTCGGACCGGATAGTCCCTGGCTTCAGGATCGGATTTACATTAATGATGGTAAGGGGAATTTCACAAAGAAGACTTCCGGTCTTCCGAAAATGCTAAGCAGTACAGGTACGGTAAGATCTTCAGATATTGATGGAGATGGTGATGCTGATCTCTTTGTTGGAAGCCGGGTTTCACCGGGCATGTATCCAAGTACTCCTGAAAGTAAAATACTGATCAATGATGGTAAGGGGAATTTTACGGATGGAACTGCTGCCATTGCACCTGAAGTAAAATATGCTGGAATGGTAAGTGATGCCGTTTGGATCGACGTAAATCAGGATAAGGTAAATGATCTGATCATAGTTGGTGAATGGATGCCAATACGCATATTCGTCAATCAGAAAGGTAAGTTGAAAGACAGATCAACTGAATTTATCAAGTTTGGTTCATCTGGCTGGTGGAATACTATTTATGCAGATGACATGGATGCTGACGGGGACAATGACCTTGTCATTGGAAATTTAGGATTGAATGCCCAGTTTAAAGCCAGTGAGAAGGAACCAATGAGCATTTATTATAAAGATTTCGACGAGAACGGTTCTGTAGACCCTATTTTCTGCTATTATATTGGTGGTGTGTCTTATCCCGCAGCTTCAAGGGATGATCTTATGGATCAGCTTCCAAGTCTTAAGAATAAATTTCTTGAATACCACAAATACGCCAACGCAACAATAAATGATTTGTTTACTGCTGATCAGTTAAAAGATGCCAAAATGCTTAAAGCGGAGCTGCTTGAAACTGTTTATTTAGAAAATACCGGCAAGGGCTTTAAATTAAAGCAACTTCCGGTTGAAGCACAGTATGCACCGGTATATGCCATTGCATCTTCCGACCTTGATAAGGATGGTAAAAAGGATATCATTTTAGCAGGTAACAATTCCTGGACCAGAATTAAATTCGGACATTTCACTTCCAGTAACGGAACGTTGCTTTCAGGAAATGGTAAAGGTGAATTTAGCTATGTCCCACAATGGAAAAGTGGACTTAATATCAGGGGGAATGTGAGAAGCCTGAAAATGTTCCCTTCAGGAAAGAACTCCGGAGCTCAATTTGTTTTTGGAATAAATAATGCACCTGTTAAAACAGTGAAAAATTAATTTAATTATAAAGCCGTAGGATTTTCGATTTCAGATTTTATTTATATTCTGTCTCTTTTTCTTCCGGAATCTAAAATCTTCAAACTGAAATGAACATTTTAACAATGAACAAAAAGACGCTTATTATATTATTATGAGGAATAGGCACTTTAATTTTTATCTCTTTCAAATCCAATTTTCCTGTTCAGGAACCATGGAAAGCTCCCGAATCAGCAGATACAATTAAGAGCCCATTCCCATTTACTCCTCAGGTGATAAGAGAAGGTGAAAAATTGTATACCATGCTATGTGTTTCCTGTCATGGCACTACCGGGCTTGGCGACGGACAACCGGGCAGGTATAAAATACCGCCTGCAAACTTTCATAGTAAACATGTGACCGATCAAAAGGATGGTGCCTTGTTTTGGAAGCTAACTCATGGTAAGGGTAATATGCCTGCCTATGGTGTTGCATTTAATGAAGAAAAGAGGTGGCAGTTAGTTGCATATATCCGTCAGTTCGCAAAACAAGATTTGAGTGCTACTGTTTCAAAGCCGGTATTGCCGCTTAAAAATTATCGGTTTGACAAGAATTTGTCCGCACGCTATTTTCCCCTACCTCTTAAGGTTAGTAATGTGTATAGCTCAGAAGAACAGCTGTTTATGGTTGATACTGTTGTAAAGGACCTTGTTAGGCCCTGGAGCATTGTTTTTATGCCTGATAATTCAGTTCTGATTGCTGAGCGCAGTGGGAAATTATTGAAAGTAAAAGATGGGAAAGTTCAGGCAAATCCGATTGGAGGGAATGTTCCAACAAGTTTGCGTGATGTTAAGTTGCATCCCAACTTTGAAAAAAACAGGGTTATTTACTTTTCATATTTTATAGAGCCAACAAACCCGGGTACCGGTTATACAGCATTGATGAGAGGCAAATTGATTGGTGATAAACTTGTGGAGGAAAAGATGATCTACAAAGCAGGGCCGTTTAAACGTAACGGTGACTGGTTTGGTAGTAAAATCGGATTCGACGATAAGGGATTCCTGTATTTTACTGTTGGAATACATACTGCAGATAGGATGAACTCTCAAAATCTTACCGCTCCGGATGGAAAGACTATGAGGCTGCATGATGATGGCAGTATTCCAAAAGATAATCCATTTGTAAATACTCCCGGAGCTTTACCTGAAATCTATTCTTACGGTCATCGGATGCATCAGGGCTTTCGCCGTGATCCTAAAACAGGCAGATTTTTCTTTGTTGAATTTGGCGAACTTGCAGGGGATGAATTGAATATCTTAAAACCCGGAGCGAACTATGGCTGGCCTTTAGCTACCTTCAGTCTTGAATATAATGGATCTATAATTTCTGAAAGTCCGTATCGTGAAGGTACCGAACCCCCGATTCATCATTATGCTATTGCACCATCAGATCTTGATTTCGTTTATGGAACACGTTATCCGAAATGGGATGGCAATATTTTTATAGGCGGACTAGCAACCAAGAAACTTTATCGGGTTGTAATGAAAGATGACAAATCTGTACATGATGAAGCCATGCTCCATAATCTTGGAAGGATCAGAGATGTAAAATATGGCCCTGATCAATTCTTATATGCCCTGACAGAAGATACTGGAATACTTGTCAGATTAGTCCCACTGAACAAAATTTCCAATTAGAACCTGGTATCTCATTCATCACTAATTATTCATAATATTGAAATGAAACGTAGAAATTTAATTAAGGGCTTAGCCCTTCTTCCACTAGCAGGCGGAGCACTTTCAAGAGAAAATGTTTTGGCCGCAAGTCCGGATTCTGTAATACCTTCATCATTATCTGGCTCGATAGCTGAAACAGGAAGTATTACTACGGAATCTTCATTTATGGCTGAAACGAATATTTTTCGCTCTATTGGTGTTGAACCTATTATTAACTGCCGTGGTGCCTATACAATTATAGGTGGATCGCTGGAACTTCCTCCCGTTAGGGAAGCTATGGAGGCTGCCTCTCAAAACTTTGTACAATATGATGAATTAGCTGAAGGAATAGGCCAAAGACTTGCCGATCTTACTAAAGCTGAATGGGGTATGGTTTCGGCAGGATGTGCCGCTGGTATGAAGCATGTAACTGCAGCCTGTGTTACAGGTGGTAGCCCTGAAAAGCTTATCAGAATTCCAAATCTGACCGGATTTGAGAAGAACGAAGTAATTATCCCATTGTATTCACGTAATACCTATGATCACGCTGTTCGTAATATTGGAGTAACTATTGTTCATGTTGCAACACCTCAAGAACTTGAAAGGGCAATCAATCCAAAAACTGCAATGATTTACGTTAATGCCGTTGACGGTTCATTCACCGGTCAGCCTTTTTCGCTTGAAGTTATTGCAGGTATTGCAAAACCTAAGAATGTACCTGTTTTAATTGACGCAGCAGCTGAAAACCTGACAATTCCTTCAGTACATCTTAAACGAGGTGCAGATGTAGTTGCCTATAGTGGTGGAAAAGCTATGCGGGGGCCACAATGTGCTGGTTTATTGCTCGGAAACAAAGAGATATTAATGTCGGCATGGCAGGCAAGTTCTCCTCATCACGGTCCCGGTCGTGATAATAAAGTTGGGCGTGAAGAAATGATCGGAATGATGGCCGCGGTTGAAACCTGGATAAAACGCGATCATGATGCTGAATACAAGAGCTGGCTCAGTCGACTTGATGTAATTGCAAAAAAGGCCCTGACAATTCAGGGGGTAAAAACAAATGTTACCAATCCGACAGAGCTTTCCAACAAACACCCAACCTTATGGATTAGCTGGGATCCTTCCAAACTAAATATTACAGGATACGAAGTAGCCGAAGAAATCAGTAGTACCAAGCCAAGAGTTGCTATTGGTTCTCGTGATGAGAGTGATGGAAGTACTACCATTGATATTGTTTCAAGTCATATGAAGGAAGGAGAGGACCAGATCGTCGCAAACAGAATATTTGAGATACTTTCCAGAAAACGTAGCCCTAAATCAGAGGCAATGACTGCTCCCGCAGCAAACCTAAGCGGTAAATGGAATGTTAATGTAAGATATTTTAATAGTTCAGTTAAGCACATATTATCGATTCAGCAGGATGGAAACTGGATTAATGGTACACATAAAGGTGACTTTGATATTCGGGATATAAGTGGAACAATTGAAGGTAATCAGATCAAATTGAGCAGTGTGCTAAGATTACCAGGAGATCAGATCACTTTTTACTTCTCAGGGACAGTCAATGGAGACTCGCTTACAGGTGATATACATATGGGCGAATACCGTACAGCTAAATTTACCGCAAGCAAATCATTGGAAAAACCGGTTCGTATGAAGGTGCAGGTTCCAAAAGGACCTCCTTTGGCAACCTGATACTATCTTGTTTATTGTATTAGCATTTTTTAATTTTACGAAAAAATATAATTAAAATAAGCCCATAGATATTTTTAATTAATTATAAATATAAGAGCTTAAATAATTGAAATTCAATTAGATATGAAAAAAGTTTTATTGGCTGTAATAATTGGTTTTTTATTCAGTAGTTGTGCAAAGAAAGGTGATTATGAAGCTGTATTTTCAAATCCTGAGCAATACTCCAAAACAGTAGGATTACTTACTCAGGTTATTACCCATGATATCTTTTCTCCCCCTGTTGCCAGCAGAATATATGCTTACAGTAGTATTGCAGGATATGAGGTTATTGCAAGCCAGTCAAAGGACTATAAGCCACTTAGTGGCAAACTTGAAGGGCTCAAAGTTTCGGCAGCTAATAAGCCTGTGAATAAAGAGTTCTCAGCAATTCTGGCTTATATGTATGTTGGAAAGGAATTGACATTTTCGAAGGATTCTACTCAAAAGATCATTGATAATCATATTCAGTTGGCCAGAAATAGCGGAATGCCCGATGAGATTTTGAATAACTCACAAGAATATGCACTTTCTGTAAGTAAGGCAGTTCTTGATTGGGCAAAGAAAGATAATTACAAGCAAACACGATCAGCGGTTAAATATACTGTTAACAATGAAGAAGGAAGATGGGTTCCAACCCCTCCTGCATATATGCCAGCTATTGAGCCCAGTTGGATGAAAATCAGACCTGTACTTATTGATTCAGCAAGTCAGTTCTTGCCTAAGCCACCTTCAAAATTTAATAAAGATAAGAACAGTGATTTTTATAAACTGGCAAATGAAGTGTATGAAACCGGTAATAATTTAAGTGATGAGCAGAAGGCAATTGCTGATTTTTGGGATTGCAATGGCTTCAAGGTAAATGTTTCAGGACACGTGATGTTTGCAACTAAAGCCATGACTCCGGGCGGGCATTGGATGGGCATTACCGGAATTGTCTGTAGTACTCAGAAAGCTGATTTTGATAAAACAGTGTTTGCTTATGCAGGCGTATCTATTGCCGTAATGGATGCTTTTATTGCCTGCTGGAATACAAAATTTACCTACGATTTGCTGAGACCTGAAACTTATATTAATAATTATATGGATAATGCCTGGAAGCCTTATCTTCAAACTCCCCCATTCCCGGAATATACAAGAGGACACTCCATAATTTCCAGTGCAGCAGCCATGGTTTTAACCAAAAT
>CAZGCG010000112.1:0-10185 GCA_964524205.1 uncultured Sphingobacterium sp.
TGATCAGGAGCTATGGTAAATTATTGGAACGATTTTTATTATTATAGAGTATAAATAGTATTAATTGGAAAGAGAGAATAAAACACAGCATGATTCCATGTCAGAGAATGAGGTAATAAAAGACCCTTCGTTGAGGTACATGGCCATTGGGCTTGGTATAATTATCCTGGTCATGGGTTATCTTACACTTTATGTAGATGACGCAAGTTCCTTTTTTTCAAATAAAAAGGAGGAGGTCGTGACTGTTATTGACGACAATAATTCGGATGTTCTGGTCGAGAACTCAAGCATGACTGATGAGCAGGTCCGCAGTTCATTGATTAAGTTTATTGAAGCTTTTTATAATGACCAAAGGAAGGGATATTTTGATCCCCCGAGCTATTTTTCACCAATTACCCGAACCTATTATAATTACCATAATCTTACTTACAAGCGCCTGAAGGAAGTTCATGCAAAACGAATGTCAGATCTTCGGAACTACAATCTTACCTGGATTGTTTCCAGTCTTGATTACGATCGCAATAATAATGAACTGATTGCAAGCTATTGGGCGAAAGTAAGTTATGTGCAGCCTTCCCGGAATGCTGAAGTTTCGGGCGATATAAAATTTGAATTGACAGTTAATGAGGAAGGAAAAATTATGTCGCTCAGGGAAGCAGAAATTAAGAATCTTGTTGTGACGTCCCTTAATTCTTATCCCGACAGTATAAGCAATAATGAAATTGATTATAGCCAGGCATCAACCGTTCCTGAGAAAGTTGCAGAAACCTCAGGGGAGCCGCTTGAAAACTCTAATCCCGAAGCGCGCTATGAGGGAAAACTATATGATCTGGCAAGTGTTGAACTCGCACCAGAATTTCAGGGAGGGCAGGCGGCATTGGGCAGGTATCTTGGATCCAGATTACGTTATCCCGCAGGCGCCCGTCAGAACAAAATTCAGGGCAAAGTCTATATTGGCTTTATTGTAGAAAAGAACGGTAGTCTTGCTGATTTTAAAGTAGTAAGGGGTATAGGCGGTGGATGTGATGAGGAAGCAATTCGTGTACTCAAGTCCTCGCCGGCATGGAGGCCTGGTATGGCAAACGGAAAACCGGTAAGAACTTCCTATGTTTTGCCAATAACTTTTATGCTGGGGAACTAGCAGCATCTACTCCAGCCAATTCCTGAAGTAATTCTATGGCCGTATCGAGGGTAGAAACATGTTCAATGGCTAATCGAAGCGTGTTTTTAACCTCTTTCAGGTTACTTATCCGGGGGTGAGCCTGTAAAAACTCCAGGACACGTCCGAACTGTGCCGTTTCAAAATAAGGCGACTGTTTATTTGCGATAAAATACCCCCTTAGCACGCCTTTTTTGAAAGTGATCTTTTCAAAGCCAATCATTTTTCCCAGATATTGCAGGCGCCAGGTATTGATCAGTTCAATTACCTGCTGTGGAACGGGTCCGAAACGATCTGCAAGTTTTTGCCTGAAATCATCGAGGGCCATTTCGTTCTCTATGTTTGAAAGCTCGGTATATAAATTATATCGTTCAGCAATATTGGTCACATATTCATCAGGAATCATCACCTCGAGATCCGTATCCACATGAGTAAATGAAATGAATGGTCTTGGTTTCTCGTCACTGAAAAGATTTTTGAACTCATCGTCCTTCAATTCCTGAATGGCTTCATCCAGAATTTTATGGTACATCTCAAAACCGATTTCTGCAATGAATCCGCTTTGTTCGGCACCCAGTAGGTTTCCGCTTCCGCGGATGTCCAGATCGCGCATTGCAACATTGAAACCACTCCCCAGATCAGAAAACTCTTCGATGGCGCTCAGGCGTTTCCGGGCTTCGTTGGTAAGGGTGGACAGTGGCGGACTTAGTAAATAACAGAATGCCTTTTTATTCGAACGGCCGACACGTCCGCGCATCTGGTGCAGATCACTCAACCCGAACATATGGGCATGATTGATCAGAATGGTATTTGCGTTCGCAATATCCAGTCCGGCCTCAATAATTGTGGTAGCAACAAGAACGTCATAATCACCCCCTACGAATTTTAACATCACATCTTCAAGTGCATCCCCTTCCAATTGCCCATGTGCAATACCAATTCTGGCTTTCGGAACCAGGGTGTTAATTAATCCACCCAGCTGCATCAAATCCTGCACGCGATTATGGATGAAGAATACCTGTCCTCCACGGTCTATTTCATACTCCACGGCTTCTTTGATCAGTTTTTCATTGAATACATGCAGTTCTGTTAGTACAGGCTGACGGTTGGGTGGTGGGGTGCTGATAATGCTCAGATCCCGGGCTCCCATCAGTGAAAAATGCAGGGTTCTTGGAATCGGAGTGGCAGTTAATGTCAGTGTATCTACATTTGCCCTGAACTGCTTCAGTTTTTCTTTAACACTGACACCAAATTTTTGCTCTTCATCAATGATCAATAGTCCGAGGTCTTTAAATTTTACATCCTTACTCACAATACGGTGGGTACCAATGATAATATCAATCTTACCTTCAGCAAGTTTCTGAAGAGACTCTTTAATCTGTTTTGCCGATTTGAACCGGTTTATATAATCAATAGTGCAGGGAAAATCACCCAGTCTGGATTGGAATGTTTTAAAATGCTGCAATGCCAGAATGGTTGTTGGCACTAAAATGGCAACCTGTTTGCTATCAGTTACCGCTTTAAAAGCAGCCCGGATTGCTATTTCTGTTTTACCAAAACCAACATCTCCGCAAACCAGCCTGTCCATAGGATGCGCCGATTCCATGTCTTTTTTTACATCGGCTGTGGCTTTAACCTGATCGGGCGTATCCTCATAAATAAAGGATGCCTCAAGTTCAGTTTGTAAATAGGTATCGGGTGAAAATGCCGTTCCGGTTTGTGCCTTTCTGATCGCATAGAGCTTAATCAGGTCGCGGGCAATATCTTTAACTTTTTTTTTAGTTGTTTTTTTCAGCTTCTCCCAGGTATCTGTGCCGAGTTTATTCATTTTGGGCACAGTACCCTCTTTACCGGAGTACTTGGAGATGCGGTTCAGGGAGTTGATATTGACATAAAGCAGGTCATTATCAGCATAAACCAGGCGGATCATTTCTTGTGATCTCCCATTAACATCCACCTTTTCAAGACCTGCATATTTCCCGATTCCATGGTCAATATGAGTAATGAAATCTCCGGGCTTTAACTCACGCAATTCCTTGAGGGTAATTGCCTGATTGCGGATATAGCCTTTCTTTAATTTGTATTTATAGTAGCGGTCAAAGATCTGATGATCGGTATAGCAAACCAGTTTTTGAGCATGATCAATAAAGCCTTCTCTCAGGGAAAGGTGAACCGGACTGAATTTTACACCGGCATTCAGATCCTCAAAAATACTGTACATACGCTCGATCTGTTTGGTCGAATCGGTGAATATGAGATTTTCGAGACCTGATTTTTCGTTTTCTTTAAAATTATGGATCAGCAGGCTGAAGTCCTTGTTAAAGGAAGGCTGGGGTTTGATATCAAAATGTATCGTCTCATCAGCCTGATAATAGAACTGTTTACCAAATTCCAGAATATCAAAATCACGAAGCTGATCAGCAAGCATTTTTTCATCTGTGAAATTAAATTTGGGATCGATCCAATGCGGGTTTTGCTGCTTATCCTCAGAAGAAAGCGCTTTCCAGTATTCAACAGCCTTTTTATAACCGCTTTTGACAACATCGAAAGTAAACTCTACATCTTTAAACCAAATAATTGTATCCTGATCGATGTATTCAAGAAGGGAAATATTGTGGTCGGTAAGGAATTTTGATTGTACATTGGGCACCACAGTGATGCTTTTGACCTGTTCAACAGATAACTGATCTTCAATTTCAAAGGTCCGGATACTTTCGATATAATCGGCAAAGAATTCGATCCGGTAGGGAAGATCATGAGAGAAAGAAAAGATATCTACGATTCCTCCCCTGATAGAAAATTGACCCGGCTCATAAACAAAATCTACCCGCTCAAAATCATATTCAATTAGAAATTCATTAATAAAATCAATGCTTAGCTTATTTCCTACGGCAATTTCGAGGGTGTTTTTTTCGAGAGCAGAGCGATCTATTACTTTTTCGGCCAAGGCTTCCGGATAAGTAACTATAATTTTTCCGTATTCGGCAGAATGATTGAGTTCGTTTAAAACTTCAGCCCTTTGAAGCACATTACTGCTGTCGACCAGGGTAAATTCAAAGGATTTTCTAAAGGAGGATGGGAAAAAGAGTATTTCTTTTTCAAGCAGATTTTCAAGATCACTCAGAAAATAGGCTGCTTCTTCACGTTCGGGGAGGACAAAGATCATGTGCCTGTGCAGCAGAAAATACAAAGCTAACGCAAGGACCGAATCACTTGATCCGACCAGACCTTTTAAATGGATCCGCCCTTTTTTTCCTTTATTGAGGGTTTCTGCCAGAATGGCAACCCGGGGGTCCGATTTGTACTGATTTATAATATCCCGAATATTCACGCACAGATTTTCAGTGCAAATATACAATTATGGTACTATAAGTGATCAATGGCCATATTAACTCTATGAAGGTTTTGATCAGTCGAATTTCTTATATTTAAATATAGATACCCTGAAGACGGCTTTGTACATTGAAACAATTCTAAAATCTCGGCGTTTGGTTATTAAATATCATTAAAACATATTAATAACACGATTATGTAAAATGCATTGACTTATGGGATTATTATTGGAATAATAACCGGAATCTGGATTCTGATCATGCATTATGCAGGTGTTTTTGTGCAGAATCCCACAGAAGAGAATAATATGGCATGGTTGGAATATGTCTCTGTTTTAATTCCTGCAATAGGCCTTTATACAGGATTAAAGAATTACAGAGATCATATTTTAACGGATAAAATGGAATTCATTGAGGGTTTATTCGAAGGATTCAAAATATTGATTTTCGGGGGACTGACAGCGGCTCTTTTTGCCGTAATTTATATGCAGGTAAGTACAGATTTCAAAAATATAGACTTTATGTACCGTATAGGGGCTGCTGCATTAGTAGGCATACTTTTTAATCTGGCTATATCCCTGATACTAATGAACAAACAGAAACACCTTTAAATGTTAAAAAAGTGGCCGATTGAATTAATTTGTTGGTTAGGAGCATTGCTGTTTCTTGGCTTTACCCAAACCGGAACTGTACATTATTCTCTCTGCCCCATTGAGAATATTGGTTTTAACTGGTGTCCGGGTTGCGGTTTGGGACGTTCGCTCAGAAGCTTGCTGCACGCTGATATCAGAGCTTCTCTGGAACATCACTGGTTTGGAATTCCGGCTTTTCTCATTCTGATTTACAGGATATTGCAATTATTAAAAATATTCCTATTAAATTTAGGATTACTAACCCGTATTAATTATGGAAAACGATCCGCTTATTAACCTTAAAGGCATGAGTCTTGAGGAATATTCTTATTTGAAGCAGGTAATTGCCGGTATGAACCCGCGCCAGGCTCAAAATTTTGTCATGTTTTATTCAGACAGGCGAAAGGATCCCCAGGAAATACTATTATTTACCCTGCTTGGTTTTTTGGGTGTTGGGGGCATTCAGCGCTTTATTACCGGGCAGATGGGAATGGGTATTCTTTATTTTCTGACCCTAGGCTTGTGTTTTATAGGAACCATTGTTGATGTCGTCAATCATAAGTCTATTACCCTTGAGTTTAACCGGAAAGCTGCATATGAAAGTGCTCAGCTTGTTAAAATAATGAGCAATCAGGGTACTGAAACTCCCTCATAAATGCTGAAATTTTTCTGATAATATTTGAGGTTCAAATGAATTCAGGACCGGCAATCGGCCAATGGATTATTTTGGTGGTGCATAATTCTCTGGATTTCTACACTAAAAACTTATAGGGTATCTTTGTTTATGAAATTAAGAGAAATTACATCTTTTCTCGAAACGCTTGCTCCGCTTGCCTATCAGGAAGATTATGATAATTCGGGTCTGATCGTCGGTCATCCTGATAAGGAGATATCCGGAGCCCTTATTTCATTAGATTGTACTGAATCGGTTGTTGATGAAGCGATTCAGCAAGGTTTGAATCTGATTATTTCGCATCATCCCATTGTTTTTAAGGGCTTGAAAAAGTTTAATGGTAAAACCTATGTGGAACGGGTAGTTATGAAAGCCATAAAGCATGATATTGCTTTGTATGCTATCCATACCAATCTGGATCATGTATCTGTAGGGGTTAACAAAAAGATTTGTGATAAACTTGGAATAAAGAACCCCGCTATTTTAAGAACCCGGGAGGATTCCCTCAGGAAGCTGGTAACTTTTTGTCCGGAAGCCCATGCTGAGGAAGTAAGAGCGGCAATATTCAGGGCCGGGGCTGGCAATATTGGAAATTATTCAGAATGCAGTTATAATGCAAGTGGCACAGGTACTTTTAATGCTGCTGAAGGTGCAAGTCCATTTGTTGGTTTAACAGGTAAACAGCATCATGAATCTGAGATCAGAATAGAGACTATTTATCCGGTATATCTGGAGCAGAAAATTCTCGCGGCACTTATTGAAACACACCCATACGAGGAAGTGGCCTATGATCTTTATCCGCTTAGCAATAGCCATCCGCAGGTAGGATCGGGTATGATTGGAAATCTGGAGAGTGACAGCGATGAACTGGAGTTTTTAAATTTCGTGAAGCAAAGACTGGGTACCAAAGTCATCAGACATACGGCATTAAGGTCAAAAAAGATCCGCAGAGTAGCTGTTTGTGGTGGTTCGGGAAGCTTTCTATTGCCTCATGCTTTAAGGGCCGGAGCTGATATTTTCATCACCGGGGACTTTAAATACCATGAGTTTTTTGATGCGGAAGGAAAACTTATTATTGCCGATGTTGGACATTTTGAGAGTGAGCAGTTTACGCAGGAATTATTGTTGGAATTAATTACAGAAAAATTTAGTAACTTTGCCCTCCGTTTAACATTACAGAACACAAACCCCATAAATTATTTGATTTAATGGAACAATCAGTAGAAGAGAAATTAAAGGCATTATTCGAACTTCAGACTTTGCACACGCAGATCGACAAGATCCGTCAGACAAGAGGTGAACTTCCAATGGAGGTTGCCGACCTCGAAGATGAGGTTGCAGGTTTAGAAACCCGTATACAGAAAATCAAAGCAGATCTTGATGAATTGGAAGATTCGATCGTAACCCGAAAGAATCTGATCAAAGAGGCTTTAGCAGCTACGAAAAAATACGAAACTCAGCTTAACGATGTTAAGAACAATCGTGAATATGATGCGATCTCAAAAGAGATTGAAATTCAGGGATTAGAGATTCAGGTATCAGAGAAAAAGATCAAGGAATATTCTTTTGAGATTCAGAATAAAACTGAAGTTTATGAGAGTGCTTTAGCTAACATTACTGAGCGCAAAAAAGATCTTGAACTTAAGAAGGCTGAATTAGATACAATTACTGCTGAAACTGAAAAAGATGAAGCAAGTATTCTGGTAAAGGCACAGGAAGCTGAAAAACATATTGATGAGCGTTTATTGATTGCATATAACCGTTTAAGAAGCAATGCTAAGAATGGTCTTGCTGTTGTAACCATACAACGTGATTCATGTTCAGGCTGTTTTAATCAGATTCCACCACAGAGACAACTGGATATCCGTCAGCGCAAACGCATTATAGTATGCGAACATTGTGGACGTATCCTGGTAGATGAAGGTTTTGCACTGGAAGAAAATCCGGTAGCTTAAATTCCTAAAAAAATAAAAAATGCGAACAGTATTGACTGTTCGCATTTTTTTTGTCTAAAATTTTAATCTGTTCTTATGTTAATTCGCCCTAACGAAAAAAGGGAAAACTAAAAATTATAGACCATAGCGTTAATATTCATTCCCGATCCAACAGATGCGAAAACAACCCGGTCGCCTTTTTTGATCTGATGTCCTTCAAGCTTATTTTTCAGTATCATGTCCAGCAGGGTTGGTACTGTTGCTACTGAGCTATTCCCAAATTTAGCAATGGTCATAGGCATAACATCCATTGGAGTTTCTTTTATTCCATAAAGTTTAAAGAGCCTTTTGAGGATCGCTTCATCCATTTTACCATTCGCCTGGTGGACCAGAACTTTTTTCACATCATCAATACCTGTTCCCGATTTTTCCATGGTTTGCTGAATTACCAATGGAACATTTTTCAGGGCATATTCATAGATTTTTCTTCCGTCCATTTTGATAAACTGATCATCTGATATGAGATCAGGATTACTGGATTTGCCTGAATAAAGGTAATAAGCCTCATCAGAAGTGTGGGTTTGTGTTTTATGCGCCAGAATACCCTCTGCAACACCTTCTCTGCCTTCCAATATCGTTGCTCCGGCACCATCTGCATAAATCATGCTATCGCGGTCGTGGGGGTCGGTAACTCTTGAAAGTGTTTCTGTACCAATTATCAAAACCCGTTTTGCATCTCCGGAGCGGATATAATAATCTGCCTGAATCATCCCCTGAAGCCATCCCGGGCAACCGAAAGGCAGGTCATAAGCTACGCAATCAGGATTTTTGATCCCCAGCCGATGCTTAATTCTGGATGCCAGGGTAGGCAAAACATCAACCCTCGTGCTGCCTGGAGCAATGTCCCCGAAATTATGTGCAACAATGATATAATCAAGGGTTTCAGGATCTGTTCCCGAACTTTCAATTGCGTTTGAAGCTGCAAAATATCCCAGATCGGATGCCATATGTTCTTTATCTGCATAGCGGCGCTCCTCAATTTCTGTGATGTCCTGGAACTTTTGGATCACCTCTGAATTTTCCCTTAAAATGGGTTCTCCGCTTTTTTCGTAAAAGCGGTGTTCTGAAAAGTCTTTGTTTGGTATAATGTTGGAAGGTACGAAACTACCGGTCCCAATGATAACAGACTTGATATTAGTGCTCATTAAAAGAAATTATACTGAATACTATATTGGTTTACTGTATTAAAGGTACGTATTCTTTTTAAAATAAAAATTTGCCTAAAATAAATTAAGTTGTTTTCCTCCTGCCGGACTGAAATGGCTGAAATTATAGGGTCGCATACTTCTTCCGGCCATGTATTTATTTAAAGAGATTTTAAACAGGCGTTGAATACTTTCGGCCACCTTGCCATCGCCATTCATTCTTTTACCCCAGCGACTATCATTTAGTTTTCCATCATGGCATTGTGCGATCAGATTCAATACTTTTTCAGCCCGGTCGGGGTAGGTTTTATAGATCCAGTCTTTAAAGATCTTAGCTATTGACCCATTGAGCCGAACGATAGTAAATGAAGCGCCTGAGGCACCTGCCAGGGCTGCAGATTTGATGATTTGTGGTATTTCATCACTATTCAATCCGGGAATGATGGGTGCACACATAAGCATAACCGGAATATCAGCAGCGGCAAGGCTTGAGATCATGGATAGTCGGCTTAGGGACGTTACAGTTCTTGGCTCAAGTTTTTGCCTGAGATCCTCGTTTAGTGAATTAAGACTAATAGCAATATGTACCAGATCATTAGCAGCCAGTTCTTTTAAAATATCCAGATCTCTCAGAAGGAGATTGTTTTTGGTGATAATGCCTACCGGATGTTTATATTTTAAAAATATCTCCAAAAGGGAACGGGTAATTTTAAGCTTTCGTTCTATGGGCTGATAACAGTCTGTATTACCCGAAAGCATGATTGTTGAGGGTACATATCCCTTCCTGTTCATAAAGGTTTCCAATAATTCGGCAGCGTTTCGTTTGATAATTATCTTTCTTTCAAAGTCTAATCCGGCACTAAACCCGTAATATTCATGGGCATTCCTTGCATAACAATACAGGCAGCCATGCTCACATCCCTGATATGGGTTAATAGATTGTAAAAATGGAAGGTCAGGACTTTTTGACTTGCTGACTATGTTTTTTGGATGCTCTTCAAATAAAGTAGTAGCGGTGTTTTGCAGCATAAGTTCATCTATACCCTCCTCATGTTCAGCTACATACTTGGTTTTTAAAAACCGGTTATGGGTATTTACCTGAGCTCCCCTTCCTTTAAAATATTCTTCATTTTTTATATGCGCCACGATGCTAAAGTACAAAAAATACTAATATTTTTAGTATTTCTTTAACTGAAAGTATCGCTTCATCTGAATAAACTTTTTATAAAATCAAAAAGCTGTAACAGAAT
>CAZGCG010000113.1:0-9971 GCA_964524205.1 uncultured Sphingobacterium sp.
AATAATGATTTTTTAAACCTGAAAGATCAACAGGTTTTATACGAATTGAAAGACTATCTGGCGAAGATCCCGGTACCTTCCACTTTAATGGAAGCCACTGAAGATCTTCCTTTCAACATTCTTGTTGCGGTTACCAGCGAACAGGTCTCGGTAAATATTATGTATGTTCCATTGCCTGAAGATCATTTTCATGAGATCAGGTTATTCCAGTTGTATTCCCTTTTGGTTCAGGCGGTGCCGGCCAGGCAGAAAAACGATCTATTGGATTTACTCAATGAAATGAATGACAGGTGCCCTGTGGGTACTTTCTTTTTGAATGAACAGGCAGAACTTGGTTTTAAGTATATCTTCCCGGCAGCTCGTTTTGAAATACCAATGGAAGGTCCATTTATTGAAATCTTTACTTTATATCTTAATTCATTGATGAGTTTCAGAGACATAATCATTCAGGTTAGTAATGGAACTTTATTGCTCAGCGACGTGTTTAAAAAATTAGGCATCCATAAAGATTAATTTAAATGTCGGAAGTAAAAGATATAGCATCAAGCAGACAAACGGCTAATCAGACCCGTTCTGTGGCCAATAACGTTTCGGCAGGTGCCAAATCATTTCCGGCAGTACCATTGTATACTTCTGAACCAAAAGATGTTGCAGAAGAAAATATCACCCACCAGTTAAAGTCCAGAGCAAATGCAGATGGTGATGGCTCTGTTGATAATTCCAATGGAGGTTCAGCGCAGCAGAATAATCCTAATCCGGCAGCAACAAAACCCATACAAAAAAAGGGAAACCAAACCGGATTGCCCGATCAATTAAAATCGGGGATAGAAAATATGTCTGGTTATGATATGAGTGATGTTAATGTTCACTATAATTCAGCCCAGCCAGCCCAGTTAAATGCTCTGGCCTATGCGCAAGGCACAAATATTCATGTTGCACCCGGACAGGAAAAGCACCTTCCGCATGAAGCATGGCATGTAGTTCAACAGAAACAAGGCCGGGTAAAGCCCACGATACAGATGAAGCAGGGTGTTGGGGTAAATGATGATGCCGGACTTGAGCAGGAAGCAGACATAATGGGTATGAAAGCCCTGAGTACCGGGAATAACCATAGTGCCATTCAGACTAAGCAAAGCTCCCTGAATAATTTCCCTTCAAACCCTGTTCAATTGACAAAGGTAAAAATCATTGGTGTAACGATAGGTAAAACAAGGATTTATAATGGCAGTGGAAAAGCAGTAGGACATATAGCCAAAGGGAGTGAAATAGATATTGATGAGGGCACTACCTATGTTGCCGGTTCAAGAACTTTAGTAAAAATAACTTCGGGGGATTCGAGTATCCTGTGGAATAACCCGGATGCATTATTAAATGATTCAGAGGATTTATGGATCAGCCAAACAAGGTTTTCAAAACCGGAGGAAGGTGCCGAAGATGCTGAGCCGGCAAGTGTTTCTATCCCTTTGTTCGGACAGGAACTTAAGATCGGAAAAGACAGTGCTGAATTAAGCGGGTCTATTGAGAAATCCATTGATTTCTCTACACCAAAAGTAAACCTCTCATTTGACTTCCCTCTCCCTTCACCTGTCCCGGCGTATGTAACTGTTGGTCTTGATGTTGGAGTGAATTTTAATCTGGGTGTAGCAGGTGATTATGCTATTGAAGCCAGTGGGTCGGGTCAGAAAGTAACTGTTAATTCAACTGCTAATGGTTCTGCAAAAATGAATGTAGATGTTCATGTTGGAGCCGGGGTAGGTGTTGCGAACCTAGGCGGTATTGAAGGTGGATTATTCGCCGGTGCAGCTTCCGAATTTAATGTAGAGGGATCGATTAAGGGTGAAATAACTAAGGATGCTATGAAGGCCTGGGCGGCTTCCACGCTAGAGATAAAATTAAAATCGAATGCATCCCTTGTAGGAAATGCAGGTGCTTACATCAAAGCTAAGCTTCTCCAATTTAGTAAAGAGAAGAAATTTACACTGCTTAGAAAAGAATTTGCTAAATGGGAATATGAAAGAACCCGCAGCATACAAAAAGCTGGTGTAAGTATAGGTGATATAATTCCGACACTCGCTGATTTCAAATTATTACTTGACGGCCAGGATGCGAGTGAATTCTCTGTTGCTGAGGATATGAGTGATACTGCACCTTTACTGGGTCGCGGTTCCCGCGAATCATCCGATTCTTAAAGATATAAAATATGAGACTTTGGTCAGGAACACAAATTGCTTACGGAAATGATAATTCAGGTCCTGCCGTTTTGGCTATGGGAAACACCTTAAGTACCCGGGCTCATGCAGATAAAGATTGGAAACTTGAACTGACAAAAACCGATGGAACCAGAATCTGGCGGCCTTTAAATGACGGCAGTATTGAACGTATACAGGTACCCTGCCCCGATGAGCTTGCTGAAGTTCTGACAAAAGCTATATCAGGATTGCCTGACCAGGGCTTGCATCCTGCAATTAGCAATGGCCTCGATAAGGAAGCAAAACGCTTGTACCCCGAACTGAACTCTGATATTATAGAGCTATTTTCTTCATTCGTCAGCTATCTCAGGGAACACTTTGATCTTGATGAAACTAAGATGAAATCCATGAAAATGGAACAATACGTTGACGGATTCGGGCCTGAATTAATTCTTAAATTTAATGGGAAGCCGGTCATAATCCCCGAAATCCCTCCGGTATGGCTGACACCATCCAACTGGGCCTATTCTACCTGGCGGGTTACAAACGGAATGCTGGGACCGGTAATCGATGACAGTATGGAAATTGGGAAAAAACTACAATTTATTGGTGATTTCCCGGAGCCTGATAAAAGTCTTGAAGGACTTATCTATTTTCAGGCTGCACGTTCAATGCTAGCCTGGGCGGCATGGGAAAAGGATAAACAGGGAAGATTTGTACAAGCTATTGCCTCCATTATCATGAGCGGGCAGAGGCCAATAATTAAGCGAAATCAGTAGAATGATTTCTTCGGCTATTGATAAATAAATATCGTAAAGTCATCTTCAGCATAGCCTTCTCTTAACACAACTTTGGGACTCAGCTGGCGGCAATAATCCAGAATTTCCTGTGGATTATAATTTACGAGTATTCCCTCAGGGTCATGAACATTCTTCAATAGATTAAAGCCTGTACCCAGCCTGCAGCTTGCAAATAAACGATCTATCATACTGTATATAAAGTCAGTTTCGCTGTTTTTATAGGCCAATAACCCAGAAGCTAATACATAATCCATATTCGGCAGATCAGCCGTCCAGCAATCTCCAAGGTAAAAAGAGGTATCAGGTATGGATCCATACCTCGACGTTGCCACATCCAATAACTCTTCCATTTGATCAATTCCGGCATAACGCATATCAGAATACTTTCCTCTGAGATATGCGCACAGGTCGCCATGTCCGCAACCCAGATCAAGAACTGAAAGCCCGCTCATATCCCCTATCTGGGATAAAATTTCAAAACGGATACTCTGGCTTTCATCTGATTTCCAGCCAAGAGCACCACTTGTACCTTCCCCGAACATTTGGATACGTTCCTGATGAAAACGGTAAATAATTGATCTATTGACAAAATCCATTTTAAACGATCTTTCCTTCTTTTCCGAATTCCTTGCGAATACCCTCTAAGATATCTTTCTTAAAAATAACATTAGTTCCTCTTTTTAAGGCCTTCATAGAACTATACCTGCTTACGTTAATAATCGCACCACCGGCCATTTCATACTTTTCGGCAATCTCATCCAGGTTGCAGCTCTCTTCTAATGTACTTTGACTTGAGAATGCCTGTTTCCAGAGTCGCTTGCGCTGTTCTGGGCCTGGCATAGGAAAGTAAATCATAGATTGAAAGCGGCGTGAAAAAGCATCATCGAGATTTGCTTTAAGGTTGGTAGCCAGAATAACTACACCAGGAAAGTCTTCCACCCTTTGTAAAAGATAGGAGACTTCCTGATTTGCATGCCTGTCATTGGAGCTGCTGGTTTGGGTCCGTTTACCAAATAAGGCATCAGCCTCATCAAAAAACAGAATCCAGTTTTTATTCTCTGCCTGATCAAAAACATTTGCGAGATTCTTTTCAGTTTCACCAATAAACTTGGAAACAACCATTGAGAGATCGATACGATAAACATCCAGACCAGATGACTTACCCAATAGACTGGCAGTAAGAGTTTTACCGGTTCCGGGCGGGCCATAAAACAAAGTTCGGAAACCGGGTTTGATCTTCTTGCTCATCCCCCAGTCATTCATCAATGTTTGCCCGTATTCAATCCAGTCTCTTATTTCGTTAACCTCCTCAAGGATATTCTCTTCCAGCACAAGATCGCTCCAGTCAAGATTTGTGCTTATTAATTTAGCAGGAAAGTTAATGCCATAGTCAGGTTTATGTGAAACACCGCTTGTGAAATAACTAAGATATTCAGGAGCTACGGTTATTACGCCACTTAAAAAGGGTTCATGTGGTTGTGTATGAACCAGATCAAGTATTTTAAATTTTCTAAAGAAATGATCCTCACTAAAAATATTGATCAGGTTAAATCTCTTTTCAAGATCCAGACCGGCAATAATAAATGCTGCTGTTTCGCCGGTAGGAATAAATCCTCCATGGTTCTGACCCTTAATACCCCCTACCTCTGTAAAACCTCGGTCGTAGGTAGAGTTTTTTATAAAGAAAATATCCAATAAATGAGGCTGAATGTGAGGAGCAAGTGCCAAAGCCAGGATGATCCGCTCATCGAAAGTCATCTGATAATACGCAGCTATATTGCCATAAACAGAATCATCAGCTGCAAATTCCGGTAAAGGAATATTATATATATCCGTGTACTCTGAATCCTGTGAAAAATACAATTTCATTCGTGTGTCTATAACAAGAGCAAGCCATTGCATTTCTCTTGCTAAAACTCCGGCATTTGCTTTTAAAGGCTTTAAATCCATTCTACATATATAAATTCAGGCATCCATGAAGTTTTAATCATTCCCAATCCCCAGGGCAAAGTATTCAATAATACATCATACCCCCTGCTTTCCACTTTAAGATTCCAATTTTCTTCAATCCTTGACAGAGCACCATCTCTTTGCAGGAACGAAGTCTGAAAGCTCGCCGGCGAAGTATTTTTAAGTTTGTCCCATTGCACCAGAATGGCATTGAGAAGCTCTGCAGAAACGGCTATTTCATTATCTGTCATAACTATTCCCGCACTGACGGGTTCATCAACAGGTATATTACAAAGTATTTTGTTTAAAACCAATTCATGCTCCACATTATTTTCCGTTCCGAATGCAAGGTACTGTAGCAAATGCACTGCCCGGTGCCTTAGTTCTACTGTTTTGAAATCTCCATTTTCAATCATATTAAGCCGATTAAAATATGTGCTCAAAAAGGGATGAAGAATAACAAGACCTGCGTTATGAATGTAGATAGAGCCCTTATCCGATAAAATTTCATCCGGAGATTTCATTCGTTCTATTTGCTGCTGCTCATTTAGTTCCTGTTTAAGTTGTCTTAGCTCGCTTTCTCTAAATTCATGAGGGTCTTTATTTAATATATCCTCAACTAAAGATCTGTCGGCTTCCTCAAGAGCTTCTTTCATCTCATACATCACTTCTTCCCTTTTTTGGTATTGGAAGACTAATTTACTGATCTCAGGAATCTGTGCGACTATTAAAGGACCTGATTCATCAGTTGTATTCAATGATCTGCTAACGTAAGAAGTAATTTTGAGCATTAACTGATAATTACTCCCGGCAAGAAAATCCAGAAACTGTTTAAAGTAAGAACTAATGTTTCCTGCTTCAATAATTCCTCCAGCTATCATCAGATTGAAATTACGAATAAAGAAATTAAACCTTTCCCTGTCGAGTTGGTCAGTAATAAGACCTGATAACCAGTTATTTAGTTCTTTAATCTCTGGGGCAACCAGAACACCCTTGTTCTGCTCAGCGTTCAATAATTCATAAACACCCGGCTCTTTCAAGAAATGAGCGAAATAGGCCGTTACTGATGGAAACTTTAATAATAATCTGAATATGCTGATATTATTTTCAGCAAGCGGATTTTTTGTTAATTTCTCAATAATCTGAATGAGACTCTTTTCAATTAAGCTTATCCCTCCCTTTTGACGGATAAATAAAAGAATGTTTTTCTCTAATTTAGTCATTAAAAGGTTCTTCAGATTACTTTCCTCAATAGAAGTTGATTGCCTGAAGATATCGTGCAGCCGGAAAAGATTTTCTGCAGCATACTTCTCAGAGTTCAGAATCCCATCAAGATCAGAAGGACTGTTTTTATGCAGGAAAAGAAGCAGTTGCTTTAAAAAGGAATTGACAGAAACAGTTGAGATTTGCTTGTATTTTTCGGGTAATTTATTGAACTGAAGAAAATAACGCAAAATAAAGGTCGCTTCATTAAAAACTTTGTCAGCTGTAATTAAAGCATCGTTTAAACTGTCTGATATTAACTGCTGGGTCAATAGCATCTCAATATCGGGAAGCTCAGACCAAAGGGGTAATTCTATATTAGATAAATAAATATCAGAATAGCTCCCATCATCCTCTAAACTCCGAAAAACCTTATTTAGTTGTGTCCTGACTTGCTTATCAAGTACTAAATTATTAAGGATAGAAGCAATATTCTTAAATGATAAATCAGAGTATAATGAAAGGTTTACAATCAGTAATTTCAGGAAATCACCCGGTTTAAAACTTTCATAATAATTCGATGCGTACATATTCCATAAAGAAGCTAAAGCGATTTGCTCAAGCCTTTTCCGCTCAAGGGAATGCAATAAAGAACTACCAGAAAATAGTAAAACAACACTTTCTGTGTACCTTAGGGCCTTATTTCCATCCGCTAAATTTCGAAAAAGCTTAAAAAGTATTGCTGCAGGAATCTGATTCAGCATTCTCCTTCTGCCAGTCAGACTTTGCCCACTGAACTTAAAAAACAAAAGAGCATCGGCAGGCGATTCCCTGATTAGTTGTTCCAATAATTGAGCTGCACCTAACTTAGCGAACTTTCCTGCCCACCATGGGAAATGACCAAATTTCAACCAGTAATAAAGTACATCCCTCAAACCTTTAGCATCTGCAAGCTCCGGAATCCGGGAGCCGGCGCGCCCTTCATTATTATTTAAGATTATCGATTCGGCTTCCTTAATTCGAATAGTATAAAGTGTATTTAAATCGCGAATGAGGGAAATATGCCTGGCACTTGCCTGATGCCTGACTCCAATACTTTGAACAAGAAAGGTCAGTATGTCGGCATAATTAACATTAAAACGATTAGCCAGATTGCGGATATTGCTTTCAAGAAACATCTGCCGGTTAAATTCAGAACCCCTGTCTACCAGTAAATATTCCAGCACAAATTCCCATACTGCTTCCTGGAGATCCTTACTTTGTACGCTGAGCTTTGAATTTCTATTATTAGTATCCTTAGCTTCTGCGATGTAATCGGAAATAAATTCAACCTGTTCAGGTTCTAAAACGCTAATAACTGACAATAAAATCTCTTCACTAAAACTTCTTACTAATAACTTCCTGCTGTATTGCTGTTGTCCAACATTACGGAGGAGAAGAACAATCGTTTTGGGCTGAGTATTTATCATCCCGCTTAGAATCATATCTAAGGATTGCTGATCAGGATAAGAGGACCACCATGGAAAGCTTCCAAAAGTCAGGTAATATCTGAGGAGATCAAGATCGCGGGAAAGTTTAATCAAATCTTTTTCAATATTTTTTTCTTCCCTCAAAGCTTCTATCTGGGGCACAGACTTCAGCTCCTCAAATAATTCAAGAATAATCGTATGAAGTGAATCAATATTCCTGAGTTCGGGAGACCCTGACTTAAGTCCTGCTGCAAACAAGGCCATAAGCTCACTAAAATCAGTATTAAAATGAGCCGCCATTCCCATTAGCATGTTTCTGACGAATTCCTTTCTGTTGAAATGCGAACCCCTGTCAATGATCAGAAAGTTGATTATTAATACCCAAACTGCCTTTTTGAAATCACTTTCCTCGTTTTTAACCAGCAAAACTTCCCTTTGAACCTGAATTAAATTATGGTGATAGTCAAAAATGAACTCCGCTTCTTCAGGTTCAAGTATCACGATAATGTATTTTATTTGCTGTTCTGAGAACTGATGGACCAGGCGCTTCCTTGAATATGAGTGCTGCCCAACACGCATGATTAATTCTTTTAATTTCAGAGAAGAATTCAGCAGTAAAAATTCCAGCACCTCAGATATTGTTGGTCCTTCAGTTCCTGATACCCACCAGGGGAAAAAACCATTGAGGAGAAAAAACTCCATTAGCTGCAGGTAGCTGCCTTTTTTATCATCCTGAAAAATAACATCTGATTCAGCAGTACTTGCGGCATTGTCATGCAGAAGGATAAGCATAAGCTCCTGCTCGAGTTTCTGAATCAACCTGTTTGGCAATTCAGTGTCCAATGATTCAAAACCAATATTCCCTATATCTATGCTTAAGGTATCGAGTTTAATTATTCTGTTTGAAGGGAGAACCCGATCGAACAAACTATTCATCTCATCCATCAGCCGATTATTAAAAATCGCGCTTATTTTATCCTGCAGGACTTCACTCGCCTCTTTAGATGCGAAATCAATATCGAAAATCTGACGACCGATAATATGAGGATGCTTATCCATATCCAATCAGAATTGAATATTATTTGTTTTGATAAAGCATATGAACCAGTGCATTCCTGAGAACCTCTCTGGTATCATAATCAATCTGTTCTGCTGTAAATCTTTTCCAGTCAGAATACCATGCTTCAAATCTTTTCATCCTGTTTAATCCCATCCAGATAAAATTGATCTTTATATGTGCCGGTGCATTTAAACGAAAAAGATTTTCTGCAGCATCTCTGAAACTTTTATCCTGAAAACGAGCTGGCCAGGACGGGAAAATGACACTCATTTTAAGCCGGAAGAAATCCTCATTGATCATCAGATGATCCTCTCCTTTTACAACCATTTGAAATTTGGAAAGAAATTTCTCTTTCTGGCCTGCATAGATTTTTAAATAATTAAACAAGTTCTGATCTTCATGACCTGAGTGCTCACCCGAATACGAGTCGGGAAGATCAGTGATCAGTGTAAAAAGATTTATTTTACAGTAAGGTGCCAGTTTCTCTGCAGTAATTTCTTCTTCTTCAGATAAAAGTCTGAGTAATGATGCCATCACTTCCTCGCGCTCCTGAAATGTCATCCATTTTCTGTGCTCCATTATATTCTGTCCATTTCTCCCAACGAATTTGAATCCGAATACATTTGAATTCATATCAGGCCGAATCAGAATATGTTCAAGCAAATAAAATCCTTCAGATTTAATGTTAACCTTTCTGATATAGTCAATCAGATTCTTTAATGATTTCATTGCGCTTGCATGAGTCAAAAAGCGGCTGATGAGTGTCCACTTTTCCTGTTCAGGAGCTTTATAGATAATAATGAAACTGCCTTCTTTTTCAGGTTCGGGTCCTATTCTGAAATTTCGGATATCTAATGCATGTTTAAGAATACCGATCTCCTGCTTTTGAAATAGAAATGCATCGTTTGGAACATTTTCATTTCGAATTATGTGGCCTTCCTTAAAAAGAGAATCAATTTCAGATTTATCAATCAGGATTTGAGGCATATCACTTTGCCAGGATTGTTCCGCTAAGGCTTCTGGTCCGGATGTAAAAGATGATTTATCACCTGAAGCCTCAATACTGATACTTTCGTGATCCAACGCTGCACCAAGCTTTCTGCCAGTACTATCATCGGATATGTAAAGTAGTAATCGCATTTTAGCAGCAAAATCCCATTGATCCGCAGTTTTCCGTGTTTTGAGGTAATTTATTGCCCTGAATCTGCCTGAACTGAATTTAGGGAGGTTCTTTAGAATAGTAGATTTCCACCTCAATTCAGTACTTATTCTGTCATCATTCAGACTGGTTTCATAGAGT
>CAZGCG010000114.1:0-4939 GCA_964524205.1 uncultured Sphingobacterium sp.
TCCAAAATCTAATCATTGGGAATCCAGAGCATTATCTGACAATTTATGACTGTATTCTTTTACCCTTCTTTATATCGAGCTCAAGTTAATTAAATACACCACTTTTCGCAGGATTTGAGAAATTCTTCATCAGCATCTGCCCCAATACCAGGGTTTTCTGGAATATCCAGAAAAAATCCATCATAACTGAGCCCTCCGTTTACCGGATCCACCAGATGCCCAAGCAGGCAGGTATCCAGATCGAAATATTTAATACCCGGGCAGGCATAGGCAAAATGTAAGTTTGCACTCAGGGCAATTCGGCTTTCGAGCATACTTCCAATCATACAAGGAATGCCTGATTCATTCGCTATTTGATGAATTTTAAGTCCTTCATGAATACCTCCCGACTTGGCGAATTTAATATTGATATAATCACAGGATTCTGAATTAATGAGTTTCCTTGCATCATGATGATTATAGCAACTCTCATCTGCCATGATTTTTATGTTTGTCTGTTGTTTTAATTCGGGAAGTTTGTCATCATACCAGGTACGCATTGGCTGTTCACAAAACTCAATATTAAGATCCTGCATGCCATTTAAACATCTTACTGCATCATCAAAACTCCAACCCTGATTTGCATCAATTCTTAGAATTATTTGCTCACCAACCTTTTTTCTTATCTCTCTGATTCGGCGCAGATCCATATCCGGGTCTTTACCTAATTTTATTTTAAGAATCCGGGCACCCTGCTTTTGATATTTTACTGCGGTTTCAGCCATCTCCTCAGGTCCGGCAATGCCTATGGTCATGTCAGTTTCAATAGTTCGTTTTTCTCCACCCAAATACCTGTAAAGTGGTTGGCCTTCATTTTTTGAGGCAATATCATAAAGTGCCATATCAAAAGCACTTTTTATAGTTGAATTATGAGCAGTGAAATTGTGAAGGTCCTGTAATCGTGCTGCTATTGCAAGAGGGTCTTTTCCCTTGAGCATTCCTGCAAAATCTTTGGCCATTGCCAGACAGGTTTCCTGTGTTTCTCCAACGATCATTGGAAAGGCGGAGCACTCTCCAACCCCATAATGATCACTGTCTGTATGAATCCTTATAAAAACATTTTGTGCAAAATCCATAGTGCCTGTCGCGATTGTAAAAGGCTCCATGGGGATACTAAATCTGTAAATATCTGTATGGCTTATTTTCATGGCGAAATTTAAAGTTTTCTGTTTACACTGGTTGATATTTCTTTAAAATTCGATAGCAGATTAATAAATCTGATGTTTTGTAAGCCTAAATTGGAGTTTCAACATGAAGGGGTCATTAAATTTTATAGACATCCTTAATTGATCATGCCTTTCTTATTTTTACCTAATTATATCAGATTATGTCAAACAGATTAAAAAATCAGAGCTCTCCATATTTACTGCAGCATGCAGAAAATCCTGTTGATTGGTATCCCTGGGGTGATGAAGCATTGGCAAAAGCGAGGACAGAGAACAAACTGATTCTGGTAAGTATAGGCTATTCGGCTTGTCATTGGTGCCATGTTATGGAACATGAAAGCTTTGAGGATGCAGAGGTTGCCGAAATCATGAACAGGCATTTTGTGTGTATTAAGATCGATCGTGAGGTGCGCCCCGATATTGATCAGATTTATATGAGTGCAGTTCAGCTAATGACAGGAAGTGGTGGATGGCCGCTCAATTGTTTCTGTCTTCCCGATCAAAGACCTATATACGGCGGCACTTATTTCAGGAAAAATGACTGGAAAAGTTTATTGCAAAATCTTGCAGATTTCTGGAGAGAAAAGCCTGACGAGGCTGTAGCCTACGCGGTCAGGTTAACGGAAGGAGTTAATCAGACTGAACAACTCGTTCCGGTTAAGGAGGATATTGCTTTTTCCAGAAAGGATTTGGAGAACATTTTTGTCCCCTGGAAACGAACTTTTGATTTAATTGATGGAGGATATAACCGGGCTCCGAAGTTCCCATTGCCCAACAACTGGCAATTTATGTTAAGGTATGCCCATTTAATGAATGATGATGCAGCTCATGCAGCAGTAAGGATCACTCTTCAAAAAATGGCATTTGGGGGGATTTATGATCAGTTAGGCGGGGGATTTGCCCGATATTCTGTCGATGGCAAATGGCATGTCCCACATTTTGAAAAAATGCTATATGATAATGCTCAGTTAGTTTCACTTTATTCTGAAGCATATCAATACACCCCTGATCCGATTTACAGGGATATCGTATATGAAAGTCTGAATTTCGTAGAGAGGGAATTAACTTCAGCTGAAAATGGGTTTTATTCGGCTCTGGATGCAGATAGTGAAGGTGTTGAAGGTAAGTTTTATACCTTCACCAAGGATGAGATAATGACCATTTTAAGTAAAGATGAAGATCTGTTTTGCATTTATTATCAGATTAGGGATGATGGCAACTGGGAGGAGGAAAGGACAAATATCCTGATGAGGACCATGGAAGATTCTGAACTAGCATCCCAGCTTGGAATAAGTGAAAAAGAGCTGACTGATAAAATCTCAGAAGCAAAGAAAATATTACTTGCTGCAAGGGCAGGGCGTATTCGTCCGGGACTTGATAACAAGATCCTGGCCTCCTGGAACGGTATGATGCTGAAAGCCTATACTGATGCCTACCGTGTTTTCGGAGAGCCTGAATTTCTTGAAAAGGCAAAATTAAATGCTGCTTTTATTCAGAATAAACTTATGTCTGGAAATGAAATCAGGAGAGTATATTCTTCTGATATTTCCCGGGATGAATGGTCGGGGGCATTTCTGGATGATTATGCCTTTGTGATCGATGGTTTAATAGGCTTGTATGAAGCCAGCTTTGATGAAGGCTATCTCTATAAAGCAAAACAATTGGCAGATTATACTATCTCAGATTTTTATGATACAGAAAGCGGAATGTTTTTTTATACACCAAAAACAGGGGAGCAGCTTATTGCCAGAAAGCAGGAGATTATGGACAATGTGATTCCTTCTTCCAATTCTGTAATGGCCAATAACCTGCATAAACTTGGTCATCTCTTTGACCAGCAGAACTATCTGGAAATTTCTTTAAGTATGTTGCGAAATGTCCATCCACATATCAAGTCATACGGTTCGGCCTATTCGAACTGGGCTATTCTATTATTAAACAATGTTTTTGGATTATATGAGATAGCAATTACCGGAACTGAGGCTGAGGAAAAGCGTAAGGAAATTGAAAAATATTACATTCCTAACAAAATACTTTTGGGAGGAACTTCAGGAACATTACCTTTGCTAGCAGACAGGCTGAAAGCAGAAACAAAAATTTATGTGTGCCGGAATAAAACTTGTCTCTTGCCTGTAACAGAGACAATTGAAGCAATTAAACAAATCGATAACCCAAATACAAGGCCGGGGGGACAGGATTAAGCATCCCAAACCTGTTATTACTTAAAACTATTAAAATGACAATTCAATCAAACAGCGTTGTGGCGCTAACTTATGATCTTTACACCAAAGAAAATGAGCAGGAAGTATTTGTAGAAAAAGCTGATGAGCAAAACCCATTGGTCTTTTTATATGGAGTTGGAATGATGCTTCCAAAGTTCGAAGAAAATCTGGCAGGTTTGAATATTGGCGACCTGTATGATTTTCATCTTGTGGCTGAAGATGCTTACGGTTTAAAAGATGAAAACGCAATCACTGAGCTCCCTTTGGACATGTTTGGAGACATGGAAATGCCTGAAATCGGATCAGTTCTTCCATTACAGGATAATGAAGGTAACCAGTTCAGGGCAAAAGTAAATGAAGTGACCGAATCAGCAGTAGTTGTTGATTTGAACCACCCAATGGCTGGTCAGGATCTTCATTTTATTGGTAAGATCATTTCTGTTCGTGCTGCCACTGATGAAGAACTTGCACATGGTCATGCCCATGGTGCAGACGGACACGCAGGTCACTAATTCAAAATATATATTATCAGAAGGGCATTGCTATTAGCAATGCCCTTTTTTTATTTTAAATAACCAGATCAGTAAGGATTAGTTAAATTCTATTCCGGTTCAGGTCAGTTCTAGTAGTATTTTTTATTTATTTTTCAAAATATTCAAAAATCATCTGTTCTTCATCTTGTGTCTCTAGGTTTACATAAAAAAACACAGATATGAAAAGATACACACACATTAAAAGTGCTATACTGGTAGTTAGTATGGCTATTTTGAGTCTTAGCTCATGCAAAAAAGACAATACACTTTCACTTGATGAAGAACTTCAGTTTGCAAAACTCGAAGCCATCACCATCAGCAGTACAACTGCAATTAAAGGTTCGGGAAGCACTACTGATTCCTTGTATGCGATGGAGGCATGTAAAAAAGGAAATAAAAAAACTCCGGTCGAGCAAAGTACACTTCCTGCATCGGTTACAACTTATTTAAGTGCAAATTATGCAGGTAATACCTTTATGAAGGCTTACCAAATTGCAAATCAATCCACATCTGCCTTAGAAAGTTATGTAGTTGTTATTCAATTTAATGATAAGCCTGTAGCCATAAGGTTTGATGCCAGCGGGAACTTTGTAAAGGTGCTTGAAATACGTGAAGGACGAAACATGAAAGGCAGAGGTGGCTGGCATGCAGGTGGTTGTTTTGATAACAGAGATGGTAAGCAGCGTGATACAATTGCCATTAGTGCTATCCCAACAGCAATTAAGACCTATTTGTCTTCAACTTACCCGACTGATACCCTTGTTCATGCCTTTGTAAATAAAGATCAGAGTATAGTTGTAATCAGTAAAAATATTGATTTTTATGCGACCTCATTTTCAACAGCAAATGCATTTATAAAACGCATTCAATTGCCGGCCGGACATGCTAAGGGAAGATCAATAGAGGCTACAGCATTGCCATCAAATACAACATCATACCTAAGTACTACTTATCCTAATTATGTATTCAAAAAAGCTTT
>CAZGCG010000114.1:5039-9882 GCA_964524205.1 uncultured Sphingobacterium sp.
ATACAACATCATACCTAAGTACTACTTATCCTAATTATGTATTCAAAAAAGCTTTTGAGCTGAAAGTAAATGGAGCATTGAAAGGATATCTTGTTCTGATTGATGCGAATTTAACCAAATATGCAATTCATTTTGATGCTAACGGCCAATTTGTAAAGGCTGTAACCATCCGTTAAAATTCTCTTTTACATTTGCTTTTGAAGGCCGCATCCTGACAAGGATGCGGCCTTTTTTATTTTGACAGGCTGCCTGGTTTTTGTAAAATAGATTCGGATATCGAATCATTTTATAGGGTTCATTATTATTTGCATAAATTGCCTTCCGGATAATTTAATCAGAAATAATTGGTTATTAAACGTATTAATGCGGTTTTCAAATGCTTATTAAATTCAAAAAAAGTATAATCTAATGAAGTTTACTATTCAATTTTTAATTTATTTTTTCATTTCAGTTAAGACATTCAGCCAGGTACTTAATCCGGAAATTTCGATAATTCCAAAACCGGTCGAAATACAGAAAGGAACAGGTCATTTTCATCTTCCTAAAAACATCATCATTCATTCTTCTGCTGCCCGGGAATTAGCGCAGACTATTTCGTTCCTAAAAGAACGATTGTCTGTACCCACAGGTTTTCATGTAACTGCTGCCGGAAGTACTGAAAATGCTTCAGTTAAATTATTAATCAATTCTGTTATTGATCAGAAACTTGGATCTGAAGGCTATCACCTTTCTGTTACCACATCGCATATAATTATCAGAGCAAATCAGCCTGCTGGTTTATTTTATGGGGTACAAACATTGCTGCAGCTCCTGCCAAAAGAAATAGAAAGTAAAACACTTGTAAAGGATGTCCATTGGGTGATTCCTTCGGTTGAAATTACTGATTATCCAAAGCTTGGATGGCGGGGTTTAATGTTTGATGTTGCCAGACATTTTTTTACAAAGGAGGAGGTGAAGCAATACATTATTGCAATGTCCCGATATAAGTATAACGTGCTTCATCTACATCTTACTGATGATGAAGGCTGGAGAATTGAAATTAAGGGTTTTCCAAAGCTTACTGAAGTCGGAGCATGGAATGTCAAAAGAGTGGGAGAGTTTGGAGATTTTATTCCGCCAAAAGCAGATGAACCCCGTGATTATGGCGGTTTTTATACACAGGAGGATATCAGGGAGCTGGTGCAGTTTGCAAAAGATCGTTTTGTAAATATTTTGCCTGAAGTGGATGTTCCGGGTCATAGTCTTGCAGCTATTGCCTCATATCCTGAATTATCATGTACTCCGGAGGCAATAAAATATAAAGTAAGATCTGGCGAGAAGATCATGGATTGGTCGAGAGGAGCACCGCCAATAGCTTTATTGGATAATACGCTTTGTCCTGCCAATGAATTGGTTTACAGCTTTATGGATACTGTTGTTACACAATTGGCAGAACTATTTCCCTTTGAGTATATACACCTTGGAGGTGATGAAGCACCAATAAATTTCTGGCAAAAGAATGAGCAGATCAAGGCTCTGATGGCTCGCGAAGGTATTAAAGATATAAAACAGGTTCAGGGTTATTTTACGAGAAGGGTTGAACAGATTGTGGAATCGAAGGGTAAGAAAATGATGGCATGGGATGAGGTACTGGAGGGAGGTGTAAGCCCGTCTACTGCAGTAATGAGCTGGCGTGGAATGAAGTATGGGATAGAAGCAGCACAGAATCAACATCAGGTGGTGATGAGCCCTACAACCTATGCCTATCTCGATTATATGCAGTCTGATGAAATATCTGAACCCAGAGTTTATGCTTCATTACGTCTTAGTAAATCCTATGAATTCGAGCCTGTTCCTGCGGGAGTTGATCCCCAATTTATCAAAGGTGGGCAGGCTAATTTATGGACCGAGCAGGTTTACAATATCCGGCAGGCAGAATATATGACCTGGCCAAGAGGCTTTGCAATTGCAGAATCAGTATGGTCGCCAAATCAGCAGAAAAACTGGCCGGATTTCTTTAGCAGGGTTGAGCAGCATTTTGGCCGCCTGGATATCTCAGAAACCAAATATTCTCCTGCAGTCTATGATCCTATATTTAAGGCTGGTAAAACATCGGATAACAAACTGACGATTGATTTGAGTACTGAAGTTGAAGGACTGGATATCTATTATTCATTTGATAATTCATTCCCTGACAGGTTTTACCCAAAATACATGACTACCCTGACCGCACCTATAGACGCCAAACAATTGAAAGTAATTACGTACAGGGGTAAGGAACCTGTAGGTCGGATGCTGACTATGCCTATTGCTGAATTAAGGAAGCGGGCCAGATTGTATTAAAACAAAAAAGCCGGCGAATTAAAAATCGACGGCTTTTTTTATGCTCTTTTTAAATTTTATACTAAAGAATACAGTTCTTCACGTTGTTGTTTAACAACATCACTGTTAATGTATTCATCATAGGTCATCAACTTATCAATGATTCCTCCCGGTGTTAACTCAATGATGCGGTTCGCAACAGTTTCTGTAAGCTCATGATCTCGTGAAGTGAATAAGATTACTCCTTTAAAATCCTTCATGCCATTATTGAGGGCGGTGATCGATTCCAGATCCAGGTGATTTGTTGGCTCATCGAATAACAAGAGATTAGCCTGCTGAAGCATCATTCTCGAAAACATACAGCGCATTTTTTCTCCCCCCGAAAGAACAGAAGATTGTTTTAAAACCTCCTCACCCGAAAACAGCATTCTGCCTAAAAAACCTCTGATAAATTGTTCGTCCTTGTCGGCTTCTGAATATTCACGCAGCCAGTCGACCAGATTAGTATCCTTGCCTTTAAAATATGCAGAGTTATCATTTGGAATATCTGCAATATTAATGGTCACTCCCCACTTAAATGAGCCCTTGTAATCTTTATCCCTTCCTGTTAGAACGTCATAAAATGCAGTAGTTGCTAAGCTGTTCTCAGATAGTACTGCTATTTTATCACCCTTATTAACCATCAGGTTGATGCCTGAGAACAGTACTTCGCCATTTAATTCCTTTCTCAGATTTTCAATCTGAAGGATCTGATCACCTGCTTCACGTCCCTGATGATTGAACAGAATTGCAGGGTATTTACGATTTGATGGTTTGATCTCATCAATATTGATTTTATCAAGTGCTTTCTTGCGACTTGTTGCCTGCTTGGATTTTGATGCATTGGCACTGAAACGACGGATAAATTCCTGAAGTTCTTTAACCCGTTCCTCAGTCTTTTTATTCTGATCAGAACGTTGTTTTAAGGCTAACTGACTTGATTCATACCAGAAGGAATAATTACCTGTATAGATATTCATTTTGCTGAAATCAATGTCGACTACATGGGTACACACAGTATCTAAAAAGTGCCTGTCGTGAGATACAACCAGAATAATTCCTTCATAAGACGCAAGAAAATCTTCAAGCCATGCAATGGTTTGTATGTCAAGGTCGTTGGTAGGCTCATCCAGTAAAAGGATATCCGGTTTTCCAAATAATGCCTGGGCAAGAAGCACCCGTACCTTTTGGTTACCGTCGAGGTCTTTCAATAAATTATAATGGAATTCTTCTTTGATACCCAGATTGCTCAGCATGGTTGCAGCATTATTCTCTGCATTCCATCCATCCATCTCGGCAAAGATATTCTCAAGTTCACCTGCCCGTTCACCATCTGCCTCAGTAAAATCTTCTTTGGCATACAGCGCATCCTTCTCTTTCATGATACTGTACAGCTCTTTATGACCCATCATAACAGTCTCAATGACTGGAAATTCATCAAAAGCGTAGTGATTCTGGGTAAGAACAGCCATTCTTTCACCAGGAGTGAAGGAAACTGAGCCACTGCTTGGGTCGATCTCTTTGGAAAGAATTTTCAGGAAAGTTGATTTTCCTGCACCATTGGCGCCTATTATACCATAGCAATTTCCAGGAGTAAACTTTAAATTTACTTCTTCAAAAAGAGTTCGTTTTCCATAACGAAGTGAAAGATTAGATACTGTAATCATGTATTTAAAATAAATTGCAAAGGTACTGATTTATTGCTGTATTTTAAACATGAGCTAATGTTTGTATAAGAAGATGGCTGGTTCTCAATTTTTTATAAATGGACAAGGATAAATTATTCAAGAGACTATCCAAAACCTTGAGCAAGGCTGATGCAGTTAAGATCGGCCATGACAAAGCCTGTATACCTGCTGATCTGATTAGTTTAAGCTTATATCCTCAGAATGAAATTGCCTTCAGGGCATCGTGGGTACTTGAACAGGTTCTTTATTACAGATGGGATGATCTTGTACCATTTCTGCCTGATTTTGTTTCAGGATATCTGATCCAGAAGAATCGTAGTTGTCAGCGTCATTTTACTAAGATCATGATGTATCTGACTGATTCAGGATCAAACACAGAAATCAAGCCTCTGATAAGTGAAAATCAGGAGCAGATCATAGAGATTACTTTTGATTGGCTGATCGATTCGCAAACACCTGTTGCTGTGAAAGTTAATTGCATGGATATTTTACTTTATTTTGGTAAGGAACAGCCCTGGATTCCTGACGAACTCCGTTCTCAGGTTCAGTTCCTGCTAAAGGATGGTTCAGCTGCGGTTCAAAGTCGCGGGAAACGGATTTTGAAGAAATTGAAATCCTGATCCTAATCTGTTTAATCGCTATCAATTGTTCATAAATATAAGCTCTCAAAAGTGCTTACAACTTCGCTAATCCTGAAAAATTATGCTTCTTTGTACCAATGATCGGGATAAAGGAAGAACTGTATAAGCAATGTATGAATTATGTTCAGGATTGCATTGATACTGCTCAGCAGGCTATTGATGCTGCAATAGAAT
>CAZGCG010000115.1:0-9858 GCA_964524205.1 uncultured Sphingobacterium sp.
GTTCCGGGTGAATCATGGTGTTCGTAATGATAGCCAAAAAAATAACAGGCAAAAAAAGCAAAAAGATGATTTTTACTTTGGGTACCCGACTGATGCTTGTTCGAATGTTCTCCATGGTGAGGAAGCCAGGTGCCGAAATAAAACAGCTGAAGTGTACTAAGTAAGGAGGGTAAGACCCAGAATAAGATGAGATTGACTTCAGAAACCCACTGCTTTAACACATTATAAATCAAAGCCATAAGCACAATCTGCCACCAGGATAAATATTCTTTGATAAAACTAATGTACCAGCTTACAAAGTTCCCTTTGTGATAATCGGGGTCAAGCTCAGTATGCACATGCTTGTGATGTTTATGATGTTTATCATACAGTTTGCTGAATGGGAAGCCAGCGTATAGTGCTGTACAAACCTGTCCAATAAAATTATTAAGTGTGGGATTAGGGCTTACTGTACCATGCATTGCATCATGAGCGGTGATAAAGAGCCCTGTATATAAATGCATCTGGACAAGAATCATTAAATAAAGGACCGGATTCTGCAGATTTACCTGCCAGGTCATTAGATTTATAATACTCAAAACCCACAATCCGATTACAATCAGCGCAATAATCAAACCTGTATTCGACTGATGTTTGGGCATAGTATTTTAATTTCTCAATATTCTTCCAGAACAGCCTTAATCTGCTGCATCAACCATAATGGAGTTGAAGTTGCCCCACAAATTCCAACCTTATCTCCGGGCTTGAACATTTCTCTGGACAACTCTTCCTGACTTGAAATAAAATAAGTATTGGGGTTAACACTCTTACAAACGTCGAATAAAACTTTACCATTGGAAGACTTCTTACCAGATACAAAAACGATATGATCATAGTTTACAACAAACTTTCTCAGATCTTCATCCCTGCTTGAAACCTGCCTGCAAATGGTATCATTTGCTTTAATATCGTATCCTCGTCTGATCAGTTCATCCTTAATCTCGTAAAACTTCGCAGTACTTTTTGTTGTCTGACTGTAGAGCGTGAATTTTTGTGGGAGATCCACCTGATCAAGTTCCGATATATCCTGAAATACAAGTGCATCATTATTAGTCTGACCCTGCAATCCTATAACTTCAGCATGCCCGTGCTTACCAAACAGAAGCACTTTTTCATTATTATCATAGGAGTTCTTAACCCGGTTCTGAAGCTTTAATACAACAGGACAGGATGCATCAATCAGTGTGATATTATTCTCAAGGGCCAGACGGTATGTTTCAGGAGCTTCACCGTGTGCCCGGATCAAAACCTTCTCATTCTTAATGTTACGCAGATCCTCATGAGAAATGATTTTAAGTCCCATCTCCTTTAAGCGATTCACTTCTTCATCATTATGCACGATATCGCCTAAACAATACAGATAACCGTCTTCTGCCAGAATGTCCTCAGCCATATCAATGGCATAAACTACTCCAAAACAGAATCCTGAATCCTGATCAATCGTTACCTTCAGATTATAGTCCATTGCTTTTACTCAATTGCTGAAATTCAGCGGATTTACTACAAAAATACGAAAATGTTCATCAGAAAGCCCATATATTAAGGGCAAGGAAAAAACAGAACTGTGTAAAAAGTAGCACAATTGCTGCACTATTCTCCTTTCTGAAATTCAAACCTGAAAAAAACAGAAATAGAAAAAACGAAAAAATGTACCATCCCAGGTAGTTTTGAACAGGAATAATGCCTCCAAGCCAGGACCAATAATCAAACCTGATTGCCACAGGCTCGATCAGGAAATCAATTCCCAGCAATATGCCTGCACCTAATGCAGAAAACAACAATCTGCTTTTGAGATTGAACTGCTGTAGAAATACTCCGGTGCAATAGACAAGAATCAACCAGTTTACACCGATGAGCAGCGGGGTTGCCCATAATTTAATCCCCAAAGCTGTTCCATAGGTATAATTCCCAAAGATCTTTCCGGTATTAACCCCGATCACTTCAATAAAAAAACCTGCCAGATAGATCCCAATAACAAATTTTATAAGGTCAGCAGATCTGTCATTTACAGTTAGAACCATCAGCAACAGCATCAGCAATAAATGGAATGGAACAAGTTTTATGAAAAGATCTTCAAGTGCCGGACTTAGAAAACCATACAGACCAACGATGTGAAATAATACGATTATAAAACTGCAAAATAATGTCCTGTTCATCATCAGTTTCTTATTACCCTACCCTTCCAGAGTATGGTTTTAGTAAAATGTTTTTTCACAGATTGTACAGAAATAAATACCATGCATAGGAGTTGAAAAGGGTGAAGCAAAATATTACGCCATACACTCTGACCCGAAAGTAAGGAAATCATTATTCTGCTTAACACAATCAGAGATAAGGCAAACATCACCAGTTCAATACCAAGAAAGTAAAATATAGCCATTGGCCCAAGTACAACAAGCATCAGGTAAAAGAAAAGCCCAAAAACATTATAGTTAAATCCCGCAAAAAAGTTTTTGCTAAACCCTTCTATTCCCTCCGAAAATGAACGATACATCCGGCAATGAATGTATCCATTTGCAAGTAGGGCCTCCGCTTTATAGCCATTAACCTTGATCAGTTTCATTATCTCAATATCCTCCACCACTTTCCCTTTTACCTGTTCATGCCATAGATTCGTTTTGTAATTATCAGCATCAAACATCATAAACTGCCCGCTCGCGGCAGAAAAGGAAGGATTAGCGGATAACCTGACCAGCCGGAGTGGAAGCAAATTGAGCAAGAGGAAATGCATAAGCGGAACCACCAATCGCTCACCCCATGTAACTGTCACCTGGTCTGTAAAGATACTGAGAAGACCGAGCTTATTTAGTTTCATCCTGTGAATAGCATTATTGATCAGCCCGTCAGCGATCGTTTCATCCGCATCAAGAAAAATCAGGTACTCACCTTTTGCCAGGTCGGCAAGCTCAGAACATGCAAAATTCTTTCCGAGCCAGTCTTTAGGAAGATCTTTACCTTTAACTACTTTAAAGTGTTTGTGAATTTCACAGAAATCCGAACAGAGCTTAAAGGTTTGATCAGTAGAATGATCATCAAGCACAATTACTTCAAAATTTTGATAATCCTGATCCCTGATAGACTCAAGCAGATCAATAATATTTCGTTCCTCATCTCTTGCCGGGATTAAAATTGAAACCAGGTCATTGTACTTTTTTGCGGTCTTGGTCAGCTTCGGATTGGAAATGAAATTAAACAGGGTTACCGTGAATCTCAGAATTAGAAAAAAATAGATGAGGTAAATCAGGATCATGCTTATACTTGAATCGCGGTTTGCTTTTGCCGCGATGTTTCATAATGTTTATTGAATGCGCTTTTAATTAACTGCAGACTCGTAAACTCCGCACCCCCCCAGTCCTGAAGGTAGCAGGTCATCACCGGCTTGCGATGCTCAAAATAATCAACAAAACTGGCAGCAAAAATATACTGAAATTTGCGGCTTGAGCTATTGATAAGATTGATTAAGCCCTTTTGAAACTGAATTTCATCCACGTGGCCTGAATAAAGTTTTCCCTGAGGAAAGATAAGTACAAGATTTTCAGGATCATCCAGCAGTTTTCCGGCATATTCCAGCGTTTCGATTGCGCTCCGGGAATTCTTTTTTACCGAAAAACTACCCAGATATTTCAAAAACCAAACCTTTCTGTAGTTTTCTTCAGTAATCATTACATGAAACTTCTTCCTGAAATAAAATCGGTTGATCTGAAACATCAAAAAGCCATCCCACCAGGAACAATGGTTAGCAAGCAATAAAATAGACCTGTCTTTATCAAAATCTGTCTTGTTAAATTTCAGTTCTTCGAAGTCCGATTTAATAATTCTATTGATATACCAGGAGAAGAATTGAAAAATAATTTTGTTCCGGCGTGGTTCAAGCATAATTAAAGATATAATTTTTTATAAGCCCCGAAATATTTAAAGACAGAACATCTAAAATATTACTTAATCAGTCCATCAACTATTTTTGCCGAAAGCAATGCAAGGGGTATCCCGCCTCCCGGGTGTACGCTTCCTCCGGCAAAATATAAATCCTTAATACCTGATGAAAAATTAGCATGCCTTAAAAAAGCAGAAAACTGACTGTTAGAACTGCTCCCATACAATGAGCCCTGGTATGAAAAAGTCTTCGAATCTATCCCACGTGGATCCAGAACAGATTCACAACTAATCAGTTGACTAATATCTCTTCCCAGATTTCTGGAGAGTTTTTCTAAAATATTTTTTCTCGAAACCCGAATCAGTTCATCCCAGTCCTGTCCTGTATCTGATGGCACATTGATCATTGTAAACCAGTTTTCGGAACCATCGGGAGCATCCATGGGATTACTTTTTGAACTGATATGAACATATATTGTTGGATCAGAGCCTATACTTTTTTCCTTCCATATCTGTCTGAATTCTTCCTGATAATCATCAGTAAAAAATATATTATGCAGGCCTAATTCAGCGAAGGCAGCGTTTATACCCCAGTAAAAGATCAGAGCTGAACTGCTGCGTTCCTGAGTTTTCAAACGTGCCGGAAGCTTGGTTCCCTTCAATAGACGGGTATAAGTATACCAAACATCCATATTGGAAATGATCAGATCAGCGGGATGACTTTGCCCTCTACAACTAAGACCAATAACCTTATTATTTTTTATTTCTATCTCATCAACATAGGAATTGAAATGAAATTTAACTCCCAGGTCAGTTGCCAGTTTTGTAAGTGAACTGACAATGGCATACATTCCTCCAACCGGGAAATAAGCCCCAAAATGCTGTTCGAAATGAGGAATTATATTAAGTGTGGCAGGGGCCTGATAAGGATTGGAACCATTATAAGTTGCATAGCGGTTAAACAAACGAATGGTTCGGCTGTCCTTAAACCTGGCCTCATTGGCTTGATTCATTGAACGGAAAGCATCAATCTGAGGAAAACGCAGGAGAGACTTAAGGGTACCTATGTTCAGGTAACTTCCCAGCTTATGCAGTGATCTTTGCAGGAATACAGGATTTGTAATTTCATAAATATCCCTGCTTTTACTTAAAAATTCTAAAACAGAATCAGCTGAATCATTGGTCTTTACTGCTATTTCCTTCGAAAACTTTTCAGGATTAGCAAATGCATGAATCCTCGTACCATCTTCATAAAAATAATTGCAAATGGTATCCAGTTTATCGTATTGAAAATAATCCGGAGGATTTTTACCGGCTAGTCGAAAAAGCTCATCCACATAATGAGGCATCGTAAATAAACTTGGTCCCGCATCGAAACGAAAAGACCCCAGCCTGATCTCAGAAAGTTTTCCTCCAGCCTGAGCCGAGGCTTCAAAAACCTCAACCTGATGACCTTTTATAGCCAGTCGGATAGCGGCAGCAATACCCGCGATACCTGCACCAATAATAATGGCTTTAGACATGAAGCGAAAATACGCTATTTCATCCCTAAATGAGATTTGGATGAAAATATGACAGGAATATTATTCTATAATACAGCTAAATCCTCCATAAATAAACTATCTGCCCCTCGAACCTTTTAACCACTGATCTACTGAATATTGACCGGAACCTACAATCCAGAAAAGAATAAGCAGCATCAAGACCAGCACTGATAACCAAAGCTCTGAATTAAGTGGAGAAAAGCCCTTTGTGAGATTCACAAAAAATACCGCTCCCAAAAGAATAGGAATCTGAATAACGGCGGCAAAACGGGTCACAAGTCCCAGTGTAATTAAAACCCCTCCTACCAGGTGGGCAAAAGCGACTGTATGCACAAGCGCAAGTGCCATCAGGCCCGAAAATTCAAAAGCACTGTTTTGAATAATCCAGTCCTTCTGAGCTTCAGTATCGCTGATAAAAGCTAGCCCTTTACTTAAAATTAAAAGTCCAAGAACTATCCGGATTGAGTCGAGCCACTTCGCGTGATGTACATCGCCCCAGTGCTCTATTTTTTGAACTAAGTTCATAACAACCTCCTTTTTAACGAGTTGATTATATCAATTTACAAAAAATTGGGGGCTAAAGCAAATTAAACTTGGGTACTGCGACTTACTTAAGGGTATTGAGTACCCTGAACATCTTCTGCCTGATGCCAGAACTACTTCCATTATAATTATTGATCATAAATGAAAAAACCATAGGGGTTCCGGAAGCTGAGGTGTGATAACCTGTATAAGCGATAACATCGCTTATCGATCCGCTTTTCATTTTCATATTATTATACTGCGGAAGACTATTATAATAGCTATCAAACCAAATTTCTTTTTTTAAGGATTGAAGAATTCGTGCCATTGCCATAGTTGTAATCCGGTTGGCAGGCGATAAACCACTTCCATCATAGATATTCATTGATGCTGGATCTATTCCGATACTTTTATTCCAAAAATCCTTCACAAGCTCTGTACCCTGACTTATAGTAATCTTTTTCCCTTCTTTCCAGGCGATTGTTTTTATCAGGTGTTCACCAAATAGATTGATACTTTTCTGATTAAACCAGTAAACAATTTCATGAAGAGGGGGAGATGTATGAACTGAAATAATTTTTGCTTGAGGAATAAAAGGCTTATTATTTGCTGAAAGTATTCTTGCAGTAACTGCAGCATTTTCAACCTGAATATCCGATTGCCTTAATTTATTCTGCAAACGATAGGCCAGATCATAAGCCGGATCAGGAACCGAGGCTGAAATTGCTTTCTTAAGATCGGCTCCATAAGTTCCCCTCAGGTAAATAACAGTTGAAAAAGGGGCAGAATAAGCATAAACATTATCTCCTGTGCCCGGGGCACCGGTTTTTACTTCATTAACAATCTTAAGGTATGACATTTCGGGATCGGTTCTCAATAACTCTGCAGGTTCCCCGACTCTGCCAGGTTTAAAATGCATGTCAAATTGATTTTCGCGCCAGGTTAAAGCAGATGGTCCGGCACCATAATAATTCCCCATATCCTGCCAGGTCCAGCCCCCAGGCATGGTTTCAGTTCCAAATAAGCTATCATCAGCAATAATTTGTCCTGTAATATTTTTAATCCCGGTTCTTGTCAGGGCATCTACCCATTTCTTTAGTATCAGATCAGATCGGCTCTGATCATACCGATCACTTCCCAGCGCAGGATCGCCTCCACCAGTAATGATGACATCTCCGTTCAGGGTTCCGTTCGCAGAAATTGAACCGGAATAGCCTAGTGTTGTTTCCCAGGTAAAATCCTTACCCAAAATATGGTAGGCACTTGCTGATGTAATTGTTTTGAGCGTAGAAGCACTTGCCAGACCTGTATTCCCATTTGCTGAATAGATCACATCTCCGGTTTCGGCATTCAATACGCTCAATGAGCCACTGGCATACTTCATCTGTGGATCAGATTCGAATATTTTGTAAGCATTTTCGATCTTTTGTTTCAGACCTTGTGCATGAGCAGATGGAATAGAAAATACAAGAATAAGAAACAGGAAATTTTTCATTTTTATTTGTTAGACTTTATTCAGAATCAATAATTTAACCTGAACAAAAAAATTAAATACCTTTTGATAAGGAAAGGAATCTTCCTATTGCTAAAGAAGTACGGATCAGGTTAGAAGCGGTGTATTTCATTGCAGTCTCCAGATCAGTTGGCTGGTTACCAATAGCAAATAGCAGATCAAAATATTTATTCATCTCCGGATGATCATGCAGGGGCACTTTTCCGGCAAGTCCGATAACCGGGATGCCTTTCTCCTTTGCAGATTTAGCCACCGCAAAAGGGCCCTTTCCCTGCAAAGTCTGCTCATCCAGACTGCCTTCTCCGGTTATCAGCAGATTGGCAGTCTTCAGACTTTCTTTAAACCCGGTAATTTGTAAAAAATGTTCCCCTCCATTTACTAATTCTGCTTTTAAAAATGCCCGCAAAGTTGCAGCGATACCACCTGCAGCTCCTCCATGAATAATCTCATTCATTTTGATTCCTGTCGACTTAAAGGCAAGATCAGACAAATTGGTCAAAGCAAGATCCAGAAATTTCACATCTTCAGGCCTTGCTCCTTTTTGGGGGCCAAAAACTGCTGCAGACCCTTGCTCACCCAGAAGTAAATTATCAACGTCGCAAAGTACTGTGATATGACATTTCAAGACCCGTTTATCAAATGCTGCAGCATCAATTTGCCGAAAGCTGGACATATTGAGGGGCAAAGCCGCCAATTCGAGTCCATCAGCATCCCTGAATTTCATACCCAAAGCACTTAGAATTCCAATTCCACCGTCGACAGTTGCAGAACCTCCAAGACCGATTATAATCCTTTCGACCTCCCTGTCCAGTGCAAAACGGATTAATTCCCCGGTACCAAAAGAGGAAGCCATTAAAGGTAATCTCTCTTCCGGATTTAACAAGCGGATACCTGAGGCATCTGCCATTTCAATTACTGCGGTTTTGCCCTGATCTGTAATACCCAGTGAAGCTTTAATTAACCGGCCCAAAGGATCGTGAACCTCATACTCATGCCAGACACCTCCGCATTTCTCTACAATCAAATGTCCGGTACCATCCCCACCGTCTGCAATGGGGAAACATTCAGAAGTAAAATTTAACCCGCTGCGTTTTAAACCCTCCTGAATAGCATCAGCAGTCTCATTTGCCGTAAGACTATGTTTAAAGGCATTGGGGGCGATCAGAATATGCATGATGCTGAAATCAGATCAATTTTAATCTTCAACCTCTACCACCATTTCAATTTCCGTAGCCCAATTTGCCGGAAGTGCTGACATACCCACGGCTGAGCGGGCATGTTTACCTTTCTCCCCAAATACTTGTACCATCAGATCAGAAAATGCATTCATCACCTTAGGCTGATCTTTGAAGTCGGGTGTACATTGAACCATCCCCAAAACCTTTACAATACGTTTAACTTTATTCAAATCTCCAAGTTCTGCCTTTAAGCTCGAAAGCAATGAAATTGCGGTTAATCGCGCAGCTTCCTGGCCTTGCTCAAGCGTCAGATCGTCTCCGACCCTTCCGGTAACTCTTGTACCATCCGGTTTATCAGGGCCATGGCCGGCCATATATACAAGATTACCTACACGAACAGTCTTTACATAGCTGGCCAATGGTGCACTTGGCTTTGCTAAAACGATGTTGAGGTCCTTCAGGCGCTTATCGAAATCAATAACTTCAGCTTTTGAGCCCCCTTTTACCTGCGCTATGGATGCAGAATAGCTGCCAATTAAAGCAACAGCGATCATGGTTATTATAAAATACTTCTTCATTATTTTAATTCTGGCAATATTTAAATCAAATTCTGTAAAAAAATTAATGCTGACTTACTAAATCATTAAGAAAAGTAAATCAGCATTAAATTTAGAAATTTATGAATTTGAAGATGTATTAATCCTCAACTTCAACAATCATTTCAATTTCTATGGCAATGTTGCCTGGTAATGCGCTAAACCCTACTGCAGAACGGGCGTGCTTGCCCTTTTCTCCGAAAACTGCTACCATCATATCAGAAAATGCATTCATTACCTTTGGCTGATCCTTGAATTCAGGAGTACATTGAACCATACCTAAAACTTTAACCACGCGCTTAACCTTACTCAGGTCGCCGATTTCTGCTTTCAAGCTTGAAAGTAATGCAACACCGGTTAAACGCGCAGCTTCCTGACCTTGCTCCAGTGTTAAATCATCACCAACTCTACCTGTCATAGGACCACCTTCTGCACGATCAGGACCGTGACCTGAAGTGTATACCAGATTACCTACACGAACAGTTTTAACAAAATTCGCTGTTGGTGGCTTCGGAGTGGTTAGCTCTATATTCAATTCCTTTAAACGAGCTTCGATATTCACTGTATCAGCAGCAGCAGCCGTTTCCTGTTTT
>CAZGCG010000116.1:0-9849 GCA_964524205.1 uncultured Sphingobacterium sp.
ATTAAAGTTGCCCTCGATTCCGGGAGGATTCAGGTCAACTGGATTGCTGTTCCAGCAAATTTTAACATTGGGCTCAATCACCTGATCAAAAATTGCTTTCATATTGGGTAATTCCTGAGTAATTGGTCCATGAGCTTCAACTCTAATTATAAGCCCGTAATCTCCGGCATATTTTCCAACTTCATTCAATGAATCAGCAATCTGTGCAATGGTCTTTTCTCTTGGTACACCGGCGGGAAGGTTATTAGGCTTCACTTTAATCCCGCTTGCCCCAATGTCTTTACAAAGCTTAATATATTCCTTAGTCTGTTCAATATTATGACGGAGTATGGTATGGTCAGGATTATGGTATTCAAAGTTCGATCCGTATCCAACACAAATCACCGGACTATCAGCGAATCTTCTTTTAACCTCAGCTCGTTGGGCAGCGCTAAGACTTGTCTCAACACCATGTGCATGTTGAGTACGAAGCTCTACCGCCTGAAAACCTGTCTTCTCACAGTTGGAAATAACAGTGGGTAAATCCCAATCCTTACCCCACTGATAAGTAACAAGCCCAAATTTCATTGCTGATTCTTTTATATTTAAGCTTGAATCAGAACCGCTGTGTTTGTTGGCATCAAGTATTGATGCATAAGATCCGGCACCACCTATTACGAGTCCGGCTCCTACGGTAAGGCTGCCCTTAATAAAATTTCTACGATTATTCTTCATTTCAAAAAGCTTGTATCGTTAATTATTCATAAGTTAAAATATTTTAATCGATTTCAACTAAAGAAATGGGACAAAAACTTAACAACAAATACAATAATTAAATAGTTCAGATAAAAGATTTTATAATGTCTCCTTTTCGCAGCAGTATCTTAACAGGCAGTACGTTTTCATGAAAAGCATCAAAAAGGCTAGTTAACGGAGAATTAAATCCGATAATAAAAACTATTAGATTCCATACAGAAGAAACTGAAATCCAGGACGACTAAATACAGAAGTGTAAAATAACTAAAAAAGTCAAAAGAAATTCAGACCTAAATCCCATCCTATCCATCCTTTAAATCTTTGATTTGAAGGATTAAAACTTATATGTTTATCCCGAATATAGGTGTAGTTTTCTAACTGATTTGAATAGAAAATATTTAATGCAGGGCCGGCCGTTAGTGCAATCCATTTATTGAATTGATAACCAAACTTTAAATCTAACCTGTTCAACAAATTGGCCCCTTTCAGGTTTTTGCTGAGAATATATCTGCTGCTTGTTTCAGGATTGAAATACAATTGCTTATGGATATGAATTTCTTTTCCAAAGCCAAAACCGAATGACTGGAATTTGCTGGGCTTAATTCTATTCATACCTGCAATTAGCATGGAATATAGCTTCGCATTTCCAGTTTTAATAGCCAGATTAAGATCTGTGTTTTCATTCGAAGTTAGGCCAACTTTATGGTAACCTCTTCGAAATAAATTAAGTAAACCAATATTATACCCGCTGGCAGTATCGGCTATATTTATAAGTCCAAATTGAACTCCTTTAAATTCTTTCGCATAATTGAAAATACCTGCTAGTTGAACACCTTCAGCCTTTTGAGAGGCCAGATTCCCAAGCAAAGAAATTCTCAGCCCCTTAAAGCTTTTACTAAAATTTGAAATACCAGCTAGCTCAACGCCCCGTGTATGCCCAGAACTATAGTTGGCAAGCAATGCAAGCTTTACACCTATTGCATCATTGCCGGTATGGTTAAAAACTCCTGATTGAAACCCATTAAAATTATGTCTGTTGTAGTTATAGCCCAGAGATAATTGAACTCCTTCAAAATCTCCCTTAGTCCGATTAGAAAGCCCTCCAATTTGCAGTCCTGTAAAAGATCTCATAATTCGGTTTAGTCCTAGTGAAACCTGTGCTCCGGTGAAAGTATCGCCGATATTGTTGTATAATCCCCCTACCTGAAAGCCATTAAAAGATCCTGTTACACGATTATACCCTAAAGTAATTTGCGTTCCCTGTACACTGTCAAGTACATTATTAAATAATCCTGCTACCTGCAGCCCTCCTACCTTCCCTCCTACCAGATTGAAGGCTCCTCCAAACTGGAACCATTTTACATCCTGTTTAGTAATATTGAATAACAACCCTACCTCCATACCCTCAACACCCGCACTGTACCCCCCTGTAGCATTAAAAGAGAACCTATTTATAACCTGTCCGCTCAATGAACCATGCGAACTTAAACCCGGGCTAAGAGAAAACTGTACCGGTGCCTGAGCTATAAAACCTCCGATATTAAGAGATTGTATTCTTTGTTTCGATGTCAGCATTAATTTCCCGAATCTCGTTCTCTCAACCCTCGACAAATCTCCGGCCATATAATCCCCACTAATATTTTCCGGTTCGGCCCTTACAATTACTTCGGAAAGGAATTGCTGGTGAATATCCTTGTAATTCTCCTTACTGATTGTAACTCCAATATTTCTTGGAAAGTTCTTAAGTCTTAGTGTAAAAAACCCGTTCTGATCTGTAATTGCAGATTGCAGCAGCTTTTTCTCATAAATACTTGCGTTTTCAATGGGTTTAAGAGTATTCTTGTTAACAATCTGGCCTTTGATTAAAAATATATTTGAGTAGTTAAAAGCTTCCTCAAGCAACAGACTTAATTCATAAGGAGCATACCGAAGAATAACAAAATTTTGAGATTCCAGATATTCAAATTGATTTTTCAATAATCTATCCAGCACTACTTCAATACTTACATTTTCTGCATTAAGATTTACTATGCTGTCAAGCGGAATGATATTGCTATTATATGAAAATTTGAACCCTCCCTTTTCTTCAAGTAACTTCAAGACGTTTTCGAGCTTTTGATTATCCAGCTTTAAGAAGATATTCTTAGTAAGCAAAGACTGCGCGCTGCTTGCTGTACACAAAAACGAAAGGACGACCAGCAACATCATGCTGAAATGAAAAAACAGACTACTATTCTGCTTCATGTAAACTACTTTAATAGAATTTTCTTTCCCTTATATTCTACATTTATATTAAACGTTGCAGCAATAACTTCAAGAATCTGATCCAGAGATTCATCATGAAATACTGTTGTAAGAGGCTGTTCTTTTAATGAATGTCTTAAAATAATGATATCCGATTCAAATTTTTCATTCAGAATTTCTACAAGTTCTGATAATGGGGTCCCATCACACACCAATTCGTTACTAAAGTAATAGTCATAAAGTCTTCCATTTGATGTTTCTTTAAGCAAGCCGCTCATTTCAGGATACACCCGAACTTTTTCTCCGGCACTTAGCTCAATATGCTCCTTGTTTTTAGCCACATCAACTACTCCGCTTTTAACAATCACTGTTGTTTCATCACCATGATTTTTAATATTAAAAGCAGTGCCAACTACTTTTACAGCAATATCATTTACGCTGATTACAAAAGCCTTTTCTTTATTAGGTTTGACCTCAAAAAACGCTTCTCCAATTAACCTTACCGACCTGATATTACCGGCAAATTTATCAGGATAAGAGATTACAGAATTTTTATTAAGCCATACTATAGACCCATCTGGTAAAGTCTGCCGTAACGTACTATCTCTTGTTTGTACCGTCAATAGTTGACTATTCTTATAAATTAAAGGATAAGTAAACCAGCTAATAATCCCCACGATAAGGATGGCAGCAGCAATCCTTAGAATAGAACCAACAGAAAACAGTTGTTTCATTCTACCCTGGCCTGTTTCATTTTGCATTCGTTGATTCAATCGACCAAGCGCTTCAAATTCATTCACATCAGGATCTGAATTAAGCTCGCTTGATTCAATAATAAGCTTAAAAGCATTGAAATAACTAAGATTGTTTTTATCTGCCTCTATCCACTTTTCTACCTGCAATTCTTCAGCCGGATTAGCTTCCTTCAACAGGTATTTTACAAGGAGATTATCTTTTATATGAGTATTGTTTTTATTCATAAGATTTGAGTTAGATATATTAAAAATATGGGTAAGAAGTCTAACAATTTCAAACGAATGATTTTCAATGCCTTACCCATCTGGTATTCAACCGCCTTTATTGGAATATTCAACTGCGCTGCGATTTCGTGGTACTTAAGCTGCTCAAACCTGCTCATCTGAAAAACTGAAGCGCAATCCTCAGGCAATTCACCTATCGCCATAAATAGTTGTCTCCTGAGTTCACTGGCAGCTAATTCTTTTGACAAATCGCTTTCCGTATCCTCCTGATTAGTGGTATAATGTGTCTGAAAAGAGGATCTTACTTTTTGATGTTTAATAAAATTTAGACATTCATTATGTACCGCACGGTAAAGAAAGGATTTCAGATATCCATCGATTTTAAGCAGATGCTTTTTTTCCCAGATTCTGCAAAACACATTTTGTACCATCTCTTCTGCATTATCCCTGTCATTAATCAACTTAAATGCATACGCATGCAGATTTTTAAAGTACTTTATAAACACCCGGTCAAATGCCAACTTATCACCGGCGAGTATTAACTCAATTAGTTGATTATCATTACTTTCCAATTAACTTTAAGTTTATATATTAAATATCATACGGCGATATTAAATTATGTTTAAGCAAGAGTCTGAATAAATTCTGGATAGACAAATTTCTATAAAGATAAATATACATACTGAAATTATTGAAACTGATCATGCAACTATTATCACTAAGAAATGTCAGCGATATTCCTCTCATGCATCCTGAAATTACTAAGATTCTATTCTGTATAGCAAGCACTTCAAAATGACTTTTAAGCAAAGAATAATAGATCTTTTTTTTTTATTTATCATTTAAAAAAAGGCCCTCATCCAAAGTTTTCATTAGATCATATTTAATTTCCGTTTAATAATCATCTCTTTAATAAATCCAGGTAAAAAACTATCAAGTATAACTAATAAGCGATTCAAAGTCCCTGGGATTATTTCTCGTTTACCTTTTAAAAGACCTTCAACTGCCTCTTTAGCAACCTCATCGGGTTCCAGGATTGTTGCCTTTGATATCCCCTTCAAAGAATGGTTGAGTACCAGTAATTCAGGTTTGGTATTAATACCACCCGGGCTCAATAAGCTAATACGTACCAGTGAGCCAGATTGCTCTATTTGAAGGCATTTGGTGAAATATGTAATAAAAGATTTAGTGGCACCATAAACCTGTTTGCGTGGGACTATAAAACGCCCACCCAAACTTCCAACATTCAATATATAGGAATGATTAGCTTTACTTACCTGACCAAGAAATAGTCGTGTTAGTAAAACCGTACTGGTTATATTCAGATCTATCTGTGTTTTATAAAAATCAATACTTTTATCCTCAAACCATGACCAATTTCCCAAACCGGCATTATTGATAAGTATGTCAATAAGCAAGTGCATTTCTTTAATCTTTTTAAAGACGCCTTCAAAAAGTTCAGCTTTGGTGAGATCGAGCTCAAAATAAACAACCTCTACATTAAAATTAGACCGTATAAATGCAGCCAATTCAGGAAGCCCTGAGTTTGGCAAGGAAATTAAGATAAGATCTATATTGCGGCTTGCAAGTTCGAAAGAAAAAGATTTTCCTAAACCCTCACTCGCGCCGGTAACAAACGCCCTTAGTTTCTGCATATTCTTTGATTTTGTAAATAATGAACTGTTTTTCCCATTCCCAAAGCAAAAGGAGTTATCTTATAATTCAACTGTTCAATTGCCTTTGCGCTACTATATTTCTGGTCATATTTCAGTCGATCTGCAAATTCAGGCAAAAAGACCGGAGGAATACCCGTGATCTGAGTTTTCAACCATTCTATCTGACTGTATATTTTTATCATTTTTTGTGGTATCCTGAACATCTGAAGCTGTTTACCTGTTAGCTCAAATAAGGTCTCAAAAAACCGATTGAAGCTAATATCCTCTCCCCCCAATATATATCGGTTACCTTTCAAGCCGTATTCCATTGCAGCAATATGTCCTTCCACTACATCATCTAAAAAGGCATAATTTGCAACATTGTCACCTTTCCCAGGAATAATTCTCCATGTGCCATTCAGGAAGCCCTTTATCATTTTACTTACAGTGTTGCTATCCGTAACCGGCCCCTCCCCGAAAACCCTGGATGGGTTAACAGTTACAATATTTAATCCCTGGTCGACAAATGAATTCACTTCCAGCTCAGCCAAAAACTTAGTCCGCTCGTATACAATAGGAAAACCGGCAATCCGGGGAGAATATTCATCCATCGGATGCTTTATTGTCGGCCCCCAAACACCACAGGTAGAAGTGTACACCAGCTTTTGAACATTCAGGAACATAGCCGTTTTAAAAACATTACGAGTACCGAGAACATTTACATCATAAAACTCCCTGTTATTCCTGCTCCACATTTTTGCCATGGCGGCAGTATGATAGACGAATTGACAGCCATCCATTGCATGCTTTAAACTGCTTTCATCAAGGATATCTCCATTAAAAAAACTGATATTTTCATGCTTAATCAAAAAAGGATGATTTACATTTCTGCATAAGGCATGAACCAGATATCCTCTTTTTGCGAGTTCATAACATAAGCTCCGGCCTATAAAACCACTAGCTCCGGTAACAAAAACTTTGATATTATTCATATGATTTAAAGTATTAAACTAATTTCATTGTTATCGTATACCAGTCCTGATGAATAATCACCATTCTGCAAATACCCTTATCAAAGTGATAATCATTATAATTACCATTTGGGAGATGTATACGGTATGTATGTTTTGCCAGCTTCCTTATAGATAGAAACTGCTGAAAATTATCAGAATAAACCTGCGAAGTATTTATCGGCTCAAGGCAATAAAGCAACATCATGTTGTAATCGATCGGCTTGTTAAACCTTCTAATTTCAGAACCTGTTTGAACCTCATAATTATTATTTACCAAGCGTGTTTTCCTTAAGTCCTTTTCTTTTCCATTCACGCTCCGATATACATCTGAGGATATTAATCTGCCATCACTAAAATGTGCCTTATCGGTAGTTTGAATATGGATTGGGAAAATAAATTTTGCTTTGACGTCAGAGTCCATGTTAAGGTAAAGATCCTGTCCGCTTATCTTTTGAAAAAATTGCATTTCACCAATGTGATTTCCATTATGAATAACCTGATAAACTAATTTTCTTTCCTGACTAAATGAGAGAAGTGGATATCCAATAGCGAATAAGATTATCGCAACTTTTCTAATTGCTTTCTTTTTTCCCGTCACTGGGGAACGAACTATCCGGAGATTATTAAATACCCTGGAAGCATATTTTTTATACAACCATATTATAAGAGCTGGGATCATGACCTGTTATTTAAACCTTGTATATGGCTAATACAACTGAAACCTGCTTTACCCTAAAATTTTATAAAAATATCTGAATGAGCTGCCAGGTTATGGAAATTACCGGGCAGGAAGTAAATTGTCAAGAAGCACCGATTTCATATTATGCCGACATGTTTTGTTAACAAGCGACTCTAAGAGATAATATTTAGATAAACTATCCTTAATCTTATGTAGAAATTATACCAATAGTTTTGTCCTAAACTTTAAAAAAAATGAATAAACATATTCTCTTTATTAAACGGGTAGCCCTGTTAATATTCAATACAGTATATAATTGGGCTAGTTCATCATTAAAATCAGTTATCATTAGCGATAAAGTTGCTGATAACAAGGTGGAGCAACTCCGGGGAGTCTTAGTAAGCATAAAAAACAATCTTAATTTAAAAGACTATTAATGTCGATTAAGTGCCTTTAAGATCTAAAATTAAATGGCGCCTGACCCAGCTTGGATAATTTAATATAATCATATCAAGCCTGCATTCTTAATTCATTTATAAAAACATAACCATGAAATCTAAATATTATTCTTTTCTAACGATAGTCTTACTATTCCCAATTATATCCTTTGCTCAAACCAAAACATCAGATCTCAGAACCCTGATCGTATTCTTTGATGGTTTGAGACCAGATTATATTACTGCCGAAAATATGCCAAATCTATATGCTTTTAAAAAGAAGGCAAGTTATGGCACCCAGCATCATAGTGTATTCCCAACCGTTACCCGTGTAAATGCATCTTCTTATGCTACGGGAAGCTATCCCGGAACTCATGGTTTAATGGGAAATAGTGTTTACTTCCCGCAAGTAGACAAAACAAAGGCCCTGAACACAGGGAATGCATCAGAAATTGACGAAATAACCAAAGCCACTGATAATCATGTATTAACTGCAGCCTCATTGGGAGAACTGGTGCAGCTAAGCGGATCAAACATGATGGTCTTTAGTTCTGGCACAACAGGTCAGGCATTAATGCAAAATCATAAAATTAGTGGGGGTGCGGTAATAAATCCATTAATGATCAGACCTGAATCAATGAAAGATAAGGTCATGACTGAAATTGGATCTGTACAGGCTGTAGGTGGGAAACATGTATGGATTGCTAATGCCTTAATGAAATATGGCTTACGCTTAGATGGACCAAAAGTGAGTGCGATTTGGTTTGGCGATCCGGATGGCACTGCACATAGGGATGGCATTGGCGCAGCAACAGCCATGGCTGCAATAAAAACTGTAGATGAGCAATTTGGAAGAATTCTAAAAGATCTTGAAAGTAAAGGCCTTGACAAGAACTTTAACATACTTATTTCCTCAGACCATGGTTTTGTAACCGATATTGGTAAAGTTGGACTCAATGAGTTTTTAATTAAACAAGGTTTAAAGAAAGATGAAAATTCGGATAATGTCATACTTGCAGGCGGTGCTGTATTTGTGAAAGATCATAATGCTGATCAGATTAAAAAGATTGTTGCAGCACTGCAACAAGCGGAATGGGTTGGCGGAATTTTTACCCGCTCGAAAAAAACCGGCGATACTCAGGGTTGGGTTCCGGGGACATTATCATTTGATGCTATCCACTGGGCTCACCCTGAACGTTCCTCAGACATTTTAGTAGACGTAAACTGGAATGACGATAAAAATGCTGCCGGTTACGCCGGTTCAAGCTTTGCAAGAGGTGTTGCCGGTCATGGGGGATTCAGTCCATATGAAGTCCATATCCCACTAATGGCCTATGGTCCAAGTTTTAAAAAGGCTTATGAAGCTAATTTACCTACTTCAAATGTCGACCTTGTACCTACAATCCTGTATCTGCATAAAATAGAGATTCCCAAACAAATGGATGGCAGGGTAATGTATGAGCTTTTTAACGAAAAAGCTCCTGCTTCAGCACCTATACAAGCCAAAATCAAGACAATAGAAGCCAGTACTGATATCCCGGGAGGGAAATACAAGTTGGTTCTTGAACAATCAATACTCGGAGATTACATCTATTTGAATAACGCAAAGGTAATCAGGGGGAAATAAGATAGTTTTTTGGGCTTTCCCTAAATGCTGATAAATATTAAGGGTAAAACATAAGATCATAATTTTATGCTGAATAAACTGGAAGCCTGAACACAAACCGGCTTCCAGCCCCTAATTCACTTTCAACAAAAATTTCTCCTTTTTGGGCCTCGATAAAATCTTTTGAAATCGCAAGTCCCAGTCCGGTTCCTGATTTATTCTTACCATCTGTAGGAACCTTAAAATACCTGTCAAATAACCTGGCTTGATATTGCTCTTCAATACCTTTTCCAAAATCCTGTACAGAGAATTCTATGTGTTGTCCCGTATTTTTTACCTGAATAACCACCTTCCCTTTTTCAGGACTATACCTTAATGCATTTGAAAGCAGATTGATCAGCACCCAGGTTGTTTTTTCGACATCAACATTCACTTTGGAGAGATTTTCTCTGCTATGACTTTCAATACTCACTTGCTTTTGATCAGCCTGAAATTTGACA
>CAZGCG010000117.1:0-9822 GCA_964524205.1 uncultured Sphingobacterium sp.
CGTCAGTATTACAGGAGAACCCGGCTCAGGTAGAAGGTTCTCGTATTGATGTGAATACCAGTCCAAGGGTATCTCAGTTGAAAGCCTATCAGGAAATGGCAAATGCAAGTCCCGGCATAGGTCGATGGAATGATTTTCAGACTATTGCTGACAGATCAACAGGTCAAACTATCCAGGCCAAATCTGAACCCGATCTCAAAAAGGAAAATAACACGGGATTACCTGATGATCTGAAATCGGGTATAGAAAATCTTTCAGGTTATTCTATGGATACAGTAAAGGTTCATTATAATTCTCCGAAGCCGGCACAATTACAGGCACATGCGTTCGCCCAGGGAACAGATATCCACTTAGCATCAGGACAGGAAAGGCACCTGCCGCATGAAGCCTGGCATGTAGTTCAGCAAAAGCAAGGAAGAGTGAAGGCAACAATGCAGATGAAAGGAGAGGTGAATATCAATGATGATACATCTCTGGAGCATGAAGCTGATGTAATGGGTAATAAAGCGATGCGGTTTAAAGCAGAATCACAAGGGTCAAATATTGAATCAAGCCATGTAAATTCAAGCGTAGTGCAACGTTTGGCTCTGAAATATGGGAATGGCTCACCCATACCCGCAGATGCGAAAAAAATTGCGGATGCTCAGAATATTGAAAGGGGAGCTGAGATTGGAGTACAGGATATTCCAGGAGCTATTCCAGATGATGTTTTTACCAAAATGGGTAATCGCGAAAAAGTTTATATAGTTGCTCATGGCCGCGCTCCTATTGGTAATGAACCGGCGGTATTACAAGAAGGTGGAGATGGAGTAGTGCTTACTGGCAGTGACGTAGCCGGAATAATAAATACTATTAAAACCGGATTAGCAACTAAAGAAAAAGTCATCGGCGAAGTTAAGATAGAGGCTTGTATGAGCTCTCTGAGCCGGAAAACTGAGGGAGGATTTTTTGGTGAAAGGTTTGTCTCAGCAAAGCCATCACTTTTGTCTGATATACAGGCAAGCCTGTTAAGTACCTATAATGTGAACAATGTCAATGTACAGGGCAATCCGGGGTTTTCTACAGGTAATGAGTTTGAAGAAGGGGGTGTTGGAAATCTTTCTCCTGAGAACACAGAATTGGGACTCCTTGGTTCTATTCTTGAGATCTTGTATGATGCAAAAAAAGAGGACTGGTCAAACCCCAAAAATACAGCATTAAAGAAAGACGGACTCAATATTGTAAAGAAGTACGGCACTCAGTTAGCTAATTTCGATAAGACACCTACGGTTGGTGAATTAATCAAAGGTACTTCAGCTGACCTTTTTAACACTTATTTGAATGGAAAAGCTCAGTCCGACGAGTTAAAAGGCGATATAAATAGTTTGGTTAGTGTTTTGAACGGTTATATCAGAAAAAACCCAAAATGATCCTCAATCCAGCAGCATCTGCCGGATCGTAAACAATTCCTTCTCTCTGGGATTAACAGTCACTTGAACTGTGGCGATATCAGCATCTCCAAAAACCTGCAAGCGGGTAAAGTTAAGGATGGCAGATCGCTTATCAGGATTGAGCAAGGGCTTGTCAACAATGAAACGATGTGAATCGCCATTGACCCAGAGTACGGGCTTGCCATATTGCCTGCTGAGTTGAGATAGTTTATCAATGATTTTTTGATAGGCAGGCGAAATAGTTCTGCTATAGAACATATCGGCCTGGGTAAACATGACTAAACCTGCTTTATCAGAAGCCCTGGCAAAAATTTCGTCGAGCCAGGCTAAATTGGCTTTCTCCCTTTCAATGAATTCAGTATTGTCTGTACCCTTGAAATTATTGTTTGTGCCTACCAGATGAACTGTGGCGAACTGGATCCCGCCATGCTCCCAGGCAACATTTTCAACATATTTCGCAAATTCAGGATTGCTGCCCTGAGTATTAAGTGGGATTTTTTTTTGTCCGAAACTACGGCTATCCTTAAAGAACATCTTTCTCAACAAGGCTAGTCTTTCAAGCGGATCATATTTACCTGCTGCTTCACGGTTGCAATCTGTCCATTCATTATCCCCGGGAGTATAGATCAATGGGCGCGAAAAGCTTTCAAAATAGTTAAAGATCTTATTAAAGTATTCGTCAGAACAAACCGTGGAACCCGATTTGAAATCGCCAACATGCACGCTAAAGGCAGGCTTTTCTTTATTTACCTCTTTGATCAGATTTTCGAAACGGGCATAATCATCCGGCAGGCGATAGGGCATATCCCCGAAGGCTATAAATTCAAATTTTTTACTTTGTGCGGATGCGCTTGTACCGGAAATTAACAGCAAAAGGAAGAGGCAGAATATTCTCACAGATTAGGGTTTTGTGTGATTAAATTTAATCAGTTTTTGCCGGATACAATGAATAAAAGAAGGAAAGGGTTTTGAAATATCACTATTGTCTGGTAAAAGTTTTTGTTTTCCGACCCTGAAGGGCAATGGTATTATTTATTTAGTATTAGTTTCCGCTTTTTTGTCATCCGATTTTATCGGTTGGGGATGGATATTTGGGAGTGTAGGAGATTCTAAATTCATTGATTGAAATTTATAATATGTGTTAGCGGTAGTTCCTTTTCTCGTAGATCCAAGTATGTAATATATGTTGCAGGAGGTTCTCGCTTTCGCGAGAACCGATAGCTATCGGATGACAAGCATGAGGGGAGTGAAGGAGACTCCAGTGACTAATGTTTTTAAAGGATTATGGAGGTTCTCGCTTTCGCGAGATCCGATAGCTATCGGATGACAATGGTTGTTTGGGAGGAGGAGGAGATTCCGGCCTTCGCCGGAATCGAACAAAATGAAAACGCCAGTAAGTATTACTTTGGCAAATCAACTCCGATTCCAGCGTAGGCTGGAATCTCCTTTTCTCTAATACTATATTGTCATTCCAGCGGAGGCTGGAACCTCCTGATTTGTCCTTAAATATTAATGAGCATCATAGATAATCACCTTATCAAAGAATACCCTGAACTCATCTAAAAATGCCTTGTGCAGTGGATGAACCTGATATTCATCATGCCCAGCCATATCGTCAAAAAGCAGAAATAAGCTAAAAGTATAAGTTATATCCACTACAGCGCGCTCGATAGGAGCGGGTGTTCCAATATGATACATTTTGACTGCCTCAATAAATTGCAGAGTATCCAGACTTTTTCGGAATGCGGTTTTTTGTTCTTCGGTGGTATCGGCTTTAAGCCAGAATAAAACGTGGTGTGCGATCATTTTTTTAATTTTTTCAAATATAATAAATCAGTCCTATCCCTCAGTTTTGATTTTTTAAGCTTTACTCAAACCAGATTTAATTTCTTCAAATGTAAAAAGCCGGCAAATTTTTGCCGGCTTTAGAATATAAAGGTTTGGGGAGATTAAAAACTTATTGTAGCCATTACCGGAAAATGATCGGATGGAAATTTACCGAAATAAGTGTCAGTCAGAATTCCCCATCTGCTTGCAGTAAACTGCTTTGAAGTGAAGATATGATCTATGACAGATTTATTTCTTGGAGCCCTGAACCCATTACCTGATGAGTTAAGTTCATACGGGAATTGTACATCCTTGTAGGAATCTTTCAGAATAACTGAATTAGCAATAGTTTGATACCATTCACTATCACGACCCCCATTAAGGTCGCCTGTGAAAATGACTGGCTCGCTGCCTGCAATTTCCTTAATTTTCTGTATGATCAGTTTTGCGCTTTCCTTTCTTGCAACAAGGCCCTGATGGTCAAAATGCACGTTGAAGAAATAGAATTTTTTACCACTCGCATTATTTTCAAGGTAAACCCATGAGCAGATGCGGTTGCAGCAGGTTGCATCCCATCCTAATCCCGGTTTATCCGGGGTTTGGGAGAGCCAGAAGTCTCCGCTTTTCAACAGTTTGAATTTATCCTTTTTGTAAAAGATCGTTGAGTGTTCACCACCATCTTTGCCATCGTTCCGGCCAACTCCGTATCGGGAGAAATGTGGTAATGCAGTACTGATATCATCCAACTGATTTTTCAGAGCTTCCTGAACTCCAAATATATCGAAGTCGTGAAAGCGGATCAGGCTGGATACCACCGGTGCGCGGGCTACCCATAAATTGCCACTGTCGCGTGGGTTATCATACCTGATATTAAAAGTTGCTACATTAAATGACTGGGCATTTAAACCGATAGAAACGGCGAACAACAGAATGCCGGTCAGTATTAGTTTGTATTTCATCTTGTTTAGTTTCATTTTATTTAATTCCATCCCGGGTTTTGACCCAATTTAGGATTTAACAAAAGATCAGCTTGTGGGATCGGATAAAGATAAAGTTTATCATTCCATTTCCTTGAGATCTCTGTCATCCAGGTTAATTCTCCAGAGCTGCCATTTTTTAACTTTTGAGAATTAACTTTCCCGCTAATGGTGCTTGAAACATCAACATAAGTTACACCAGCCACGCCGGGATTCGGTTTTGCTCCCTGATAAAATGCTACATCAAGAATTCCATCTTCATTCAGATCCATAGGTGTATTTAAGGAAGGCACATAGAAACCATTCCATTCCTGTTGCATCAGTTCTCCTCTTTTCCATCTCAGGATATCGTTAAAGCGATGTCCTTCCAGACTCAGTTCAATTCCTCTTTCGCGTCTAATCTCCAGGATAGTTGGATCAGAAATACCAGGGAAATAATTCGCAACCAGATATGGATCTGCTACCGTTGGTTTAGTATTTAATCCACCTGTAATTCCGGCTCTGCGACGTAGCGTACCTATAGTCGAAGCCCATTCAGAGTCAGTTAATGTTCCAAGTTCTGCCTTTGCTTCAGCATAGTTCAGAAGTATTTCGGCATAGCGGAACATTGCTATTGAGTTTGTATTTAAACTTCCTGCATCATAGTACATGTCGTCAAGAGTCCATTTGATAGGCTGATAGCCGGTGAATGTGTAAGAGAATACCGGAGGAGCAGGAACCTGTACACCACCGCTGATTCTTTTATAATCACCCGAGCGGATAGTTTGTTTCAGGCGCAGGTCTCTGTTCTTAACTTCATCTTTAAACAACATCGTTCTGTAATTCGGATCATTGGTGAAAGGCGTGCCATCGATGTTTAAATAGGTATTGATAAAGGTTCTTGTAAAACTTGCTTTAGCACCATAGGTTCCGCTGGTCCACCACCAGTTTGCATCATTCAATACATTTAATGTTTGATCAGAAATTGAGGCCAGCAGGACTTCTGTTGCAACAGGGGCATTACTTGTGAATACCAGCCGATAAGATACCCCAGGACCGCCATTCGTGTTGATAGTATAAGCATTTCTGTCCATTACTGCTTTTGAAGCAGCAGCGGCATGGTTAAGCCATGTTGCTGATGTACCCTGAAGGTTAAGCTGTGTATGATATTTTCTAAACGTTCCTTCAAAAAGACAAATCCGCGATTTTAAAGCATTTGCAACGTCTTTGGTAATGGTGCTTCGGGAACTTTCATTGTTTATTCTGAGGTTTGCTATTGCGTAATCTAGATCGGCCAGAACAGAATCCATCACCAGAGTACGCGAATCGCGGCCTGCATATAAAGCCGGATCATTTACAGCCAATGGTTTATTAATCCATGGCACATCTCCAAAACGTTTAACTTTCTCAAAGTAAAAGTAAGCTCTGAAAAAGCGCGCTAAGGCAGTGTAGTTTTTCCTTACCTCCGGAGAAAGTTTAGGGTCAACATTATTGGCAATGAAATAATTGATATTTCTAAGATCTCCCCAACTCCATCCTGAACTCAGGTTTGGAGCAAAAGCACCTTCCTGAATAAAGTTTGAAACAGATTTTACTGCAAGGTAATCAGACATTGCATCAAGGCTGGTTGAATTTCCCGGCAGGATGCTGTAAAATGAATTGGTGTATAATTGAAGACCGTTTTCACTTCCAAAAACTGCAGGTTTGGATGTGGTAGATTGCGGTTCCTGATCCAGCTTTTCGCAAGCTGTTATTGAAAGGATCAGTGCTAAGAACCATAAATAGTTAAGTTTCATAATTTTTATATTTTAGATTCTATTAATAAGTTAAGCTAAGACCAAGAGAAAAACTTTTCAGCATCGGGTAGTTGTATCCATCACCAGAATTCCCTCCGGGATTGAACACCTGATCAGATGGGCCTGTATTTTCGACATCCAGACTTTTCGTTATTTTATACAATGGTGAATAGGTCCAAAGATTCTCTCCCGAGAAATAAATTCTTGCATTGCTGGCTTTTACCTTTGAAAGCCATTGCTTAGGCAGATTATATCCAATCTGGATATTTTTCATTCTGAGATATGCTACATTCTGCAAATATTTGGTCTGCGCAACTCCAAGGGTTCTGGTGGTGCTATTGGATGCAGCCCTCGACATTGTTCTTGGGAAATAAGCATTGGTATTTTCAGGAGTCCACATATTTCCAATATGGAATGATGGGATGTTATTATAAGGCCTGTTGTACTGACCCCAGAATGCTTCGGATTCGGTACTTGGATACCAATCCTGTTTAGCAACCCCCTGAAGGAAGGTTGAGAAGAAGAAATTGTTCCAGTCTGCATTCAGGTTGATACCATAATTATATCGTGGTGCACTATTACCAATAATTTTTCTGTCGCCAGGATTTGAAACCCTATTCGTACCGATATTTATAAAACCATCATTATTAAGATCTTTCAATTTGATATCTCCCGGATACCAGATGTTGGTAGGAGAGGCACGCATCTGGGGACTCTGTTTTGCGTGTGCGTCAATGTCAGCCTGATCAATAAAGAATCCTTCAGTCTCATAACCCCATATCTCGCCTATTGTTTGTCCGACATAATAGTCTGAAAGCAATTGGTCAGGGTTATTGTATTTGGTAATTTTTGAGGTATTATCAGCCAGAGTCAATCTGATTCCATAACTCAAAGGTTTAGCCATATTTTTAAACTTGTCATTCCATGAGAGGGAAAGTTCCCAGCCCTTTGTGCGCAGATCTGCATAGTTACCTCTTGGAACTGTTGCGCCGAAGACTGCCGGAGCAGTCAAGCCCACAGTGAACATATCGGTTGTATTACGAATATATGCGTCGGCATTCAGTGTTAAGCGATCTGAAAGCATGGCAAGATCCAAACCAATATTGCTGGTAGTGGATGTTTCCCAGGTAATTCCATCAGGAAGAACACCAGGTATACGGGTAGTCTGTGGTCTGATTCCACCAAGGATAATACCCGACTGTGAGATCCCGAAATTCTCCTGATAAATGTATGAACTGATATTTCCATTCCCCAATGAACCATAAGAAGCTCTAAGTTTTAAATCAGATATCAGCTTCGGAGAAACTTTCCAGAATGACTCCTGATTAACTCTCCAGCCGGCAGAGAATGAAGGGAAGAATCCGAAACGTTGATTTGATGGGAATTTTGATGATCCATCATAACGGGCATTGACTTCTAATAGATAACGATCATTAAATGAGTAGTTTAATCTCGAAAATCCACCAAGAATAGCCCATTGTTCATAACCTCCGGCGGTTGTTATGGCCTGACCCAGTGCAAGATTCAGGTCATTGGCATCTTCGAAAATGATTCCGTTTCGCTGTGCAGCAAGACGTTCATAAGTTGACTGCTCGAAGTTGTAACCTGCCATGAATTTTAGGTAATGTTTTTCACGGAAGGTGTTTTCAAACTCGCCATAAATGTTACTGGCAAGGTATTGGGTTTCCCTTCTATCGTACAGGAGGTCATTGGTGGTTGTACCTACATAATTAATACGTCCGGTGGCAGTGCTATAAGGAACTTGTACACGCTTCTGACTGATGTTGTTGTTTGTATTTCTGAAGGTAAAATCACCGTTCACTCTGAGTTTATTGTCGAAGAAACTGGAAGAAAGTCCGGTAGTATTTCTGAAAATTTGACGTTTGGTATCAATCCCGTTTTTTCCGTACCAGTAATCACCAACAGTATAAACTGAAGAGAAAGTAAGGGTTCCGTCCGGGTTAAATAGTGGTGAAGTTGGATGACCTTCATCACCGATATTCCGCCAGATTCCGCCACCTTCACCCACATTCAGAGGATTATGATAAGACATTACAGAGAAATCGGCATTATTGTCAATTTTGAGCCATGGGAATAATTGGACTGTTCCTCTGGCACGGAAATTCTTCATGTCATAATCGTCGGTATTGTATCTGAACAATCCATCCTGTTTTTGATAGCGACCCGATACCAGGTATGAAAGTTTATCTGTACTTCCGGTAACCGACAAATTATGTTCGTTGGCTGCATTGTTTTTCTTGTACAATTCACCATAATAATCAGTACTGCTATAATAAGTATATTCACCGGTAACAGGGTCAATTTCTACTTCATTATAAGGTTGTCCTGATTCTGCCCTTCTCTTAAATTCATTAAGATATGCCTGTGAGAATTTCTGTGTTTTATTAATATTCTGAGGGAATGATCCATCACCATTTACAAATGCTTCGGCAAACATTTTAGCCCAGGTATATCCGTCGGTAACGAAATCAGGTTTTACAACCGGACTTTTTGAAGCATAGTTTGTTGAGTAATTAATGCTGGTTTTCCCGCCTTCAGGTTTCTTGGTTGTGATCAGAACAACGCCAAAAACTGCTCTTGCACCATAAATCGACGAAGCGGCAGCATCTTTGAGCATCGTTACCGTCTGTACATCATTAGGGTTGATCATACTGGGGTCTCCTTCTACACCATCAATCAAGATCAAGGCACTTCCACCTTGTCCGATAGAGGTTGTTCCCCTGATATTATAACTCGGAGCCTGAGTAGGCTTTCCATCCAGTAATCGGATATTCAGGTTACCCATAACACCCTGCAGGCCTTGTGTAAGATTTGGTATCGCCCGGTTTTCTAAGGATTTAGCAGATACCTGATCTATAGCACCGGTAAGATTCGCTTTTTTCTGGGCACCATAACCTACAATAACAACCTCTCCTAATGCTTTTGAATCATATTCAAGCCTGACACTCAGATTGGTATTATTGCCCGGTACAATTTCCTTGGTGGTAAACCCAATGAATGAAAAAACCAATACATTATTTTCATTGTCTACATCGATGGAGAATTTTCCATTTGCATCTGTCGTAGTACCCCGTCCCGGAATACCTTTTACAATTACATTAACGCCTGCAATGGCTTGATTATCAGAATCTAATACAGTTCCTTTAATATTTTGTGATTGAGCATAAGCGCCCGTCCAGCAAAATGCCAGTATTAAAACTGATGAGAATAGCCTGATAATTTTAGTAGAGTTTTTTAATTTCATAGCTTCTTTAATTTTGAGGCGAAGCTATTGGGACTACTTTAACGGGGTGTTAAATTGCAGGTATCTTTATAACAATATTGCGTTCATCCTGTATGTTTTGAGAGGAATTTGGGTAGGAATTGTTAATCATAATTTAATGAAAAATGAAGGTGGAGTAAATAGGATTTGTTTAGAATGCGAGAGGTGGAAATGGGGAACAGGAAATGGGGGAGAATTTGTCAATGAGGTGATTTGTCTATTTGTCGATGGAAAAGAGAATTAGCAACCCGATAGCCATCCTATCGTGTGGACACATTTTATAATAATATGAATCTTTGTGAATGCAAAAAAGAGGTTTTACATCACTTTCTGATACCAGGCTTGTAAACAGGGGCAACAAGAACCTGGACATGTTGTTCAGAAACAGCGTCCATTCGATCAGGCAGCTTAGTAAGAACGAAGCGGAAGCCAAGGGCTTCTACCGCTTTCTTTCCAACGAGAAGGTAAGCGAAGGGGCGATAATTTCCAACCTTTCCTCCAACTGCAGAGCGGCCTGCCAGGGAAAGTTT
>CAZGCG010000118.1:0-9817 GCA_964524205.1 uncultured Sphingobacterium sp.
AAAATCATGTAGATTCCGGAAATGATCATCAAGCCTGTGAATATTTCGAGGCCTGATATTTTTTGTCTTTTCAGCAAAGGTTCTAATATCGCCGTGAACAGGGTAAGGGAGGAAAGACTTACCAGTGCTACCGAAACAGTAGACAGTTTAATTGATTGAAAGAACAGAATCCAGTGGGCTGCTACAATAGCTCCGGTAAAGAATAATTTCAAAAAGGTTTCTCTGGATACCCGGATCGATATTTTCTTAAAAAGGAAATATCCATACAAACTAATAAAGGCAATCAAAACCCTGTACCACACAAGATGTGCAGCATCGATAGAGATCAAAGCACCCAGGATTCCTGTAAATCCCCATACAAAGACTGTGATGTGAAGAATGATCAGATTTTTACTGATCTCAGGTTTTTGAAAAGGCATGGTGGTTTATTTTGGTGCTTTCATCAATAAATAGATGCCCAGAATTCCAAAAACTATATTGGGGATTAAAACAGCAATCAGAGGTGGTAATCCGCCTTTTAAGGCAAACATGCTTGAGAATCTGATGAACAGGATATAGGTGAAACTTAAAAATATACCTATTCCAAGTGGAAGACCGACCCCGCCACGCACCTTTCGTGAAGAGAGGGAAACGCCCATTAAGGTTAGAACAAACGCCGATAGAGGGTAAATAAAACGCTGGTATTTTTCAAGTTTCAAATCCGCCATCACCCCGGTACCTCGTATTTCTTCCTTTTTAATGCGATCATTTAATTCACCCATATTCATCGCCTGGTAAATATTATCATAAATTTCGAAGTCTTTCGGGCGCATATCCAGTGTGGTATCCATTTGTAAACCTGAAGTCATAGACTCCTTCAATCCATCAATTTTCCGGATGGAATAGTTTTCAATTTTCCATTTTGTCTTAACTGAATCCCAGCTGATCCTGTCGGCAACGAGCTTTTCTTTCAGATCCATCCCTGAGAATTTTTCAAGTGTGAATTTATAGCCGGTTTTTAAATTATTATCGAAATTTTCAATGTATACCAGCGTGTTTTTATCAATCTGCATATGGGTATACATCTTGGAGTTATCTGATTTCGGATTCACATACACATTCTCAAAATCAATCTTCAGGCGGTTAGTTTCAGGAATGATGAATAGATTAAAGATCAGTGTAACCAGGAAAATGACTGTTGATGAGATCAGGTAAGGCCATAAAAATCGTTTAAAACTGACCCCACTGCTAAGTATCGGAACAATTTCTGTTTGATCGGCCATTTTAGCCGTAAAGAAAATAACGGCTATGAAATTGATTAATGGAGATAGAAAATTGAGATAAAAAGGAATAAAACCGACATAATAACTGAAAATAATCTCCTTCATTGGTGCCTGATGCCTTAAAAAGTCATCAAGTTTTTCGGATACATCGAAAATTACAATAATCACAGTGAAAATGGTCAGGGTAAAGGCAAATGTCCCCAGATATTTCTTTATGATGTACCAGTCGATAATTCCAATCATATTCTAATTCTATAAGCGTTGAGCTAACTGAACTACCATTTTGTTCTTCCAATCGTAAAAATCACCGGCTATAATTTTCTCTCTGGCCTCATTCACCAGCCATAAGTAAAAATGCAGGTTATGCAGGGTTGCAATCTGAGCACCCAATATCTCTTTTGAATGAGCCAGATGTCTAAGATACGCCTTTGAATAATTTCTGTCTGCAAAAAGATCACTATCTTCTTCCAATGGAGAGAAATCGTTCTTCCAGCGTTCATTACGGATATTAATGATGCCATTTTTGGTGAATAACATCCCGTTTCTGGCATTTCTTGTTGGCATTACACAGTCGAACATATCTATTCCCAATGCGATGTTTTCAAGGATATTTACAGGAGTACCTACGCCCATAAGATAGCGTGGCTTATCTTTTGGTAGTATATCAGTAACAATATCGGTCATTTCATACATTTCTTCAGCTGGTTCTCCAACTGAGAGTCCGCCGATTGCGTTTCCTTCTCTTTCAAAAGAGGCGATAACTTCTGCAGATTGCTTTCGAAGATCTTTATACACCGATCCCTGAACGATTGGAAACAGCGTTTGATCAAATCCATAAAGGGGAAGAGTGGTATCAAAGCGTTCACAGCAGCGCTTCAGCCAGCGATGAGTCATTTCCATTGAACGACGGGCATAGCCATATTCGCAGGGATAGGGTGTACATTCATCAAAGGCCATGATAATATCAGCACCAATAACCCTCTGGGTATCCATTACCGATTCAGGGGTAAAAAGATGTTTTGAACCGTCTATATGAGATCTGAAGGTCACACCTTCCTCCTTGATTTTTCGCACTCCCGACAGGGAATAGACCTGATAACCGCCGCTATCAGTCAGCAGGGGTTTATCCCACCCATTAAATTTATGCAATCCGCCAGCGAGCCGGAGGGTTTCCAGACCTGGCCTGAGGTATAAATGGTAGGTGTTGCCAAGAATGATCTGGGCCTTAATATCTTCTGAAAGTTCATGCTGGTGCACGGCCTTTACCGAACCTGCAGTGCCCACAGGCATAAAAATGGGGGTTTTGATGATGCCATGGTCAGTACTTATTTCACCTGCCCTTGCTTTCGAAGATTTATCTGAAGCCTCTAGTTTAAATTTCATTCAATTGCAAAATATGAGCCGCAAAAATAGCAAAATATAAACTGTAGCCGGGGAGAGCCGGAAATATGCCCGGATTATTTCTTTTATTTTTTTTAAAATGACAATAGTTAGCTGAAAAATCAGAAATTTACCACTGTTTAAAGCTCATTCTAACGCGTGGATTATTTAGTTATTTCGATTTCAATTTCCTTACTGATTTGTTTGATCCTGCAGTTATATTATACTCTTGCAATTCATAGAAAATTAGCGGTTTATAAAGGTTATGAAGATGTGAATGAGGTTTTGGAGCCCATCTCGGTCATCATTTGTGCAAAAAATGAGCTGGAGAATTTAAAGCAGAATCTCATGCCATTTCTTGAACAGGATTACCCTGATTTTGAGGTAGTAGTTGTAAACGATTGTTCAAATGACGGGTCCGACTGGTTTTTACGCGACTTATCCCTGCAGCATAAAAACCTAAAGGTTGTTACAATTAATGATCATCCCCGTTTTAAGCACGGAAAGAAGTTTGCAGTTACTCTGGGAATAAAGGCGGCAAAAAATGAAAATCTGGTTTTCACTGATGCAGATTGCAGACCCTCATCAAACCAATGGCTAAAATGTATACAGCGAAATTTCAATGAGCATACTGAAATTGTTCTGGCATATTCTCCTTATGAATTTAAAGGGGGCTTGCTTAACCGCTTTATACGTTATGAAACATTCATTACTGCCCTTAATTATCTATCATATGCTTTAATAGGTAATCCCTATATGGGCGTAGGAAGAAATATGGCCTATAAGAAATCCCTGTTTTTCAAGGGTAAGGGCTTTGCATCACATATGCATATTTTATCGGGGGATGATGACCTGTTTGTAAACCAGAACGCTACCGGCACCAATACCAGAATTGAAATCGATTTTGATTCCCATGTCTGGTCTGAACCCAAAAATTCGCTTTCCAGCTATTTTTCTCAAAAATTTCGTCATCAGGGCGCCGGAAAAGCATACAAAAGCAGCCATAAAAAAATGCTGGGGATGCAGGTGCTATCAGGCTTCTTGTTTTATGTATTTATAATTGCTTTAATTGTAATTAAGGCTGATTGGTGGATTATTGCTGCATTTTATTCAATCAGGTTATTGTCTCAAATAATGGTTTATATCCCTGTTTTAAAGAAATTGAAGTATATTGATCTGATTTGGTGGGTACCGGTATTTGATTTCATTTATTACTTTTATATAGTGTTTTTAAACTTTATAGCCTTATTCAGGAAGAGGGTTGAATGGAAATAAATCCTAACTTTTCGGCAAATGCCAAAAATGATTTCATGCTGGTCATCAGAGCAAAGGATGGGGATCAGAAGGCTTATGCCGAATTAATGCAGCGATACAAGGATTCCATCTACTTTATGGCTCTTAAAATGGTCAACAACAAGGATGATGCAATGGATCTTACAGTTGAAACATTTGGGAAAGCCTTTGAGAATATTGAGAAATATAAACCTGATTTTGCTTTTAGTACCTGGTTATTCAGAATAGCAACTAATAATTGTATAGATTTCATCAGGAAAAAGAGACTAAATGTGGTTTCCCTGCAATCTTTATCTGAGGAAGATAAGGATGAGAAGCAATTGCAGATAGCATCAGATACCTTAAACCCTGAACAAACATCAATAAAGAAGCAGGAAAGTGAGAAACTGAAGAGTATTGTAGAGCAACTACCTCAAAGGTACAGAACCCTGATAATTTTGAGGTATTATGATGAACAATCCTATGAAGAGATCGCACAGCAGCTCGATCTGCCTTTAGGTACTGTAAAAGCACAGCTTTTCAGGGCCAGGGATCTGATGTCGAACATAATGAACCGTAGAAAGAAAAATTTGAGAAGTGACTTCTGATATTATATCATATTATTTCCCTGACCTTAGCACTAAGCAAAAGGAGCAGTTTGCCGAACTGGATGAGCTTTATCGTTTCTGGAATGCCAGAATCAATCTGATCTCAAGGAAGGATATTGATATGCTATATCTTCATCATATTCTTCACTCATTGGCTATTGCAAAGCTTATTTCATTTTTGCCCGGTGAAAAAGTTCTTGATGTGGGTACCGGTGGAGGATTTCCCGGAATTCCACTTGCTATCATGTTTCCGGAAACTGATTTTCATCTGGTAGATTCTATTGGAAAGAAGATTAAGGTTGTTCAGGAGGTTGCTTCGGGATGTGGATTGACAAATGTGCGGGCAAGTCATGCAAGAGCAGAGCAAATTGATGAAAAATTCCATTTTGTGGTTTCAAGGGCTGTAACCCGTTTATCTGAATTTTATCCATGGGTAAAGGGAAAATTTGAGAAAAAGTCTATGAATACCCTTCAAAATGGTATATTGTACCTGAAGGGTGGTGATCTGACTGAGGAAATTAAAGAATCAGGCTTAAAAGCAGAACTTATACCTCTTTCAAATTTTTTTAAAGAAGATTATTTTGATACTAAGTTTGTGGTTTATATCCCACAATAAGCTTTGGTATTTTTTTGACTGAATGCGACATCCCCAAATGTCCTTTCTGTTGTTTGCTCTGTTTTTTTATTCTTTCATTAAAATTCTTAGAATATGGCATTGCTTCATCAGCTTGCATTATCATGTATCCCTGGTATAGGCTCAGTACTTGCCAGAAATCTCCTTAGTTATTGTGGCGATGCCGAGGAAGTATTTAAAGCGAAAACTAAGAATCTTGCCCACATCCCGGGTATTGGCCCTAAATCACTGCAATTTCTAAAGGAACATTCAGCATTAAAACGGGCTGAACAGGAGCTTAAATTTATTGATAAGTTCAGGATTAAAGCCCTTTTTCTTACAGATGATGATTACCCGAAACGCCTTAGAAATTGTGCAGATGCACCTATTGTAGTATATTTTAAAGGGAATGCCGACCTTAATGCCGGCAAAGTAATCAGTATTGTTGGTACCAGAAATGCAACTGATTATGGTAAGGAGATATGCAGAACGCTGGTAGAAGACCTTAAGGTTCATCAGCCATTGATTATCAGCGGATTGGCTTATGGGATTGATGGAGCTGCACATAAAGAAGCTCTTAAAAACAATATTCCGAATGTGGCTGTTCTTGCACATGGGCTCGACCGTATTTATCCGGCCCAACACCGGACAATGGCAGAGAAAATTGTGGATTGTGGCGGACTAATCACCGAATTTATGTCGGGTACAATTCCCGACAGGGAGAATTTTCCTAAGCGGAACCGGATCATCGCAGGTTTGGCCGACCTGACCATAGTCGTGGAGGCTAACATAAAAGGAGGGGCATTGATTACTGCTGAACTTGCTAATTCTTATAACAGGGATGTGTTTGCTTATCCGGGGAGGATTAATGATGAATTTAGTCAGGGATGTAATTTTCTGATCAAAACCAACAGAGCAAACCTGATGACCAGATTGGCCGATCTGGAATATCTGATGGGATGGACCAGAGATCAGGAATCACCTTTAAAACCTCAACTGAGTTTGCCAATCAATCTGACAAACGATGAGCAGATCATTGCTGATATACTTTATGCCAAAGGAAGTCTTGGAGTTGACGATCTCGCTATTTTAACTGGTTTTCAGCAAAGTAAGCTGGTTATGATCATTCTGGGTATGGAAATGCAGGGAAGTATCATTTCATTACCCGGAAAGGTTTATAAAATGACTTAATGTTCATTTTTCGGATAATCATAGAGAATTAATTCTCCAGTCCCCGCACTTAGCATTTTCCAGCTGTCAAATGGGAATTGTATCAACGCGATGCCACAGGTTGGAATATTGTAAATTTCTGCTCCGCAGAACTTATTGACAAGATCAGTGATTGAGGGATTATGCCCAAAAAGGGCAGCAAAATCTGCCTGATCGTCCATTCTGTTAGTACAATCAAGCAGCGTATCCGTCAGCGCATCATATATTTCAGGATCCTGAATGATATCTGATTGTGCTATTCCTAATTCATGTGCAAAATACCTGGTGGTTGAAATGGCACGCAATGCCGGACTACTATACAGTATTTGAGGGTGTAAATTTTTTGTCTTTAACCTTTTGGCCATTTCCTGAGCATTTTTTTCACCCCGGTGACTTAATGCTCTTTTGAAATCCAGTTTTTTGAAATCGGCTTCTTCTGCTTTTGCGTGGCGAATGATCAGTAATTGTTTAGGCATTGCTTTCTTTGATAATTTGATTCAGATCGATAAGATTCATGCATTTAAAATGCCCCTTTGGGCAGCTATTAAACCCAATTTTTGAACATGGACGGCAGCTTAGACCATTAACCTGAATCATTTGTGAATGATCTGCTTTGTATGGATACATTCCAAACTCGGGAACAGTATTTCCCCAAACGGATATAATAGGCTTATTGAATGCTGCTGCAATATGCATGAGTCCGGTGTCATGTGTAACTACTTTCTGAGCCTTGCTGATCAGAAATGCAGATTCATCCAGTTTAAAGTGACCACAGCCATTAAATACATATTCGCCTGCTGTATGAGTAATTTCTTCAGCGCGTCCTTTATCCTCAGGTCCTCCGAGTAAAACAACAGGGCCTTTAATTTTACTGCAAAGTTCGGTCAATTTATCAACAGGAAGCCGTTTTGTTGCATGCTGAGCACCAATAACAACTGCAATGAATGTCTGATGTGAAGCTGGTAACAGTTCAGTCAGATCATATTGCTTCAATAAAAAGTAATCAAGCCCTTTAGAGTCGTTTTTTACACCAAGAAATTCTACAGTCTGAAGATAGCGGTCAACAATATGAACAGGAGGGAGGACATTCACTTTAAAATTGACCAAAAGCCACTTTTGCCTGTTTAATTTGTCAAAAGAACTTGATCTTATCCCCAATTTTGTCTTGATCCATAATGTTCTCAGATTATGATGCAGATCAATTACATAATCAAACTTCTCCTTTTTCAGTTCTGTAATACAATCAGAAAGGGATTTCTCAAGGTAATGGATTTTATCGATGTGCGGATTTCCGGCTAATACAGTTTCATATGACTTCTTGGTTAAATAATGCAGTTCAAGACCTTCCAACTGCTCTTTCAGGCATCGGATTACCGGACTTGTGAGTACAATATCCCCAATTGAACTAAAGCGGATAATCAGGATTTTCAGATTCTTGTCTTTCACAGCTTTTGTTTCTTTTTTTTCTGTTCAAACAGGATGCTGATTTGATCAAGATTCATTGCATTGAGACAATTTTCTTTGCTTAATCCTCCTTTTCTTGCGACAAGAGTCCCGTATTTCATGTCATTAAAACCCTCTTTCCTGTGAGCATCCGGATTTATCGACAAAAGCACACCCTTTGAAATCGCATATTGATGCCATCTCCAGTCCAGATCAAGCCTGAGTGGATTGGCATTGATCTCAATGATTACCTGATTTTCGGCACAGGCATCAATAACTTTTTTATGATCAATAGGATATCCGCTTCTGCTAAGCAATAACCTGCCGGTTGGATGTCCCAGAATCGTGGTGTATGGGTTTTCAATTGCTTTTATCAAACGCTCAGTTGCTTTTTCCTCATTCATATTCAGTATTGAATGTATGGATGCGACAGCAAAGTCGAAACTGGCCAGAACTTCGTTGGAATAATCTAGAGAACCGTCATACAAGATATCCGATTCAATTCCTTTAAATATCCGGAAAGGGGAAAACTTTTTATTCAGCTCGTCAATTTCACGTTGCTGGGCTGCAAGCCTTGTTTCATTAAGGCCATTTGCATAAAAAGCCGATTTCGAGTGATCGCAAATCCCAAAATACTCAAGTTTTAAGTCATTTTTACAGAAAAGCGCCATTTCTTCTAAAGTATGGATTCCATCGCTCCAGGTGCTATGGTTGTGCAGGCTTCCCTTAAGGTCAGAATATTGAATTAGGTCAGGTAAGGAATTTGCTTCGGCAAGTTTAAATTCACCATTGCATTCCCTTAATTCAGGTTCAATGAAAGGCATGCCTGCCAGGCCATAAATTTCTTCTTCTGACTTACCGGAGACATCAGCTCCTTTAAGCATAACTCTCAGAGTTTCCACATGCTCAGGGTTTCCTGTTTGAGAAATTAATTCCCATCCCAGCTCATCTTTTTTGGCAAAAGTCAATTTAATTTTTATGCCTAATTCAGTCTGGCAATTTATTTGGTTTTCAAGGACCTGGAGGTCTTTAAGGTCCCAGCTTTCCAGCTTAGCTAAGATAGTTTTGTTAAGTTCTTTGACCAACAGCAGATCAATGCTATCAATGATCTCAGCTCTCCTGCGGTATTGACCTGTCAGACAAGCGAAATCAGGCTGGATCTCTGCTTTAATTCTTTCCAGAATGGCTTCAGCAAAGCTTTCAACCTGTGCATAGAGAAAGCGGCCATTGCTGGCCATATTAAATTCGATGGTCTTCTTTATTTCTTCCTGAGTTTTGAGTCCGAAACCCTTGGCCTCAATCAGGCGGTTTTCATTACAGGCATAATATAATTCCCCAACATTTTCAATGCCAAGATCCTTCCAGATGACCAGGATTTTTTTAGGACCCAGGCCTTTTATTTTCATCATTTCAACTATTCCCGGGGGAGTTTGCTTGAGAAGATCGGAGAGGTCCCCAATGGTATTTGAATGCACAAGTTCCCAGATTTTGGATGCTATACTTTTACCAAGGCCATCAATCTGTTCCATTTCATCCAATGATTTAGGTGCAATGGAATAGGGAAGTTTATCAACTTTAAAAGCGGCATTCGCAACCGACTTCACCTTGAAGGGATTTTCATTATGAAGTTCCATCAATTGACTTAAAAGTCTTAAAGTCCGGGCGATTGTTTTATTTTCCATAAAGCTAAAAGCTCAAAAATAAACAACCCTTCCCTGAAAAGGGAAGGGTTTGATTAATTTTTAAGAAGAATTTGTTCTTTAATTGAATTATTTCACCTGAATATTGTAGGGCATACGAGCCTGAACACCTGAAAGATTAATTGCGGACTTCATTTGCTCATAATAAATAAACTGATCACCTAATTCCTGTTTCATGAAATAGGTTTTTACTTTATCACCTGAATGTTCAAACAGTGATTTAAGAGGATCAACCTGATCTGGATAACTTACAAGCTTGTAATCAGTTATTTTGGCTTTTTTTGCTGCCGAAGCTATTGCATCATCAATATCCCCCAGTCTGTCAACCAG
>CAZGCG010000119.1:0-9802 GCA_964524205.1 uncultured Sphingobacterium sp.
ATTTATGTGCAAAATCAATCATTCACTATGACTGATGATAACAATAAAGAGTTAGATGTTTTTTTTGAAGAACTCAAGAAAAAACAAAAAGAAATAAAAGATGTAAGAATAATTTTCAGAGACGCTAATGATTACGGGAGAGTAGCTGATTTAGAAAAACAACAAGCATTGATAACAAGGCTTAAAAATTATGGCTTTGACACATCAACCAATAAATTGCGTTTACAATCTAAGTGCCACACAAAAGGGATTATTGTTGATGGAGAGGAAGTTTTGTTAGGTTCACAAAACATTACAAACGCTGGTGCAATCTTTAATAGAGACGCCAGTTTATTGGTAAGGAATCAAAAAGTTGCTAAATTCTTTGAAAAAATATTCCTTTTTGATTGGGAACATTTGGCACATAATGATGCTAATGAGAAAATTGGGGGCATCAGAATTGCACAACTTGGAGAGCCTACTCCCGCAGGATTTACAAAAATGAAACTATCATCTCTCCTAAGCGAAGCTGATTATAATTAAATAAATCCCTCTCTATGAAAAGCGGTCAATTCTATAAATTATCTAAACCAATCACAGGATTTGAAAATATTCCGAGTGCTTTGTCTAATAGATATTATCAAAAAATGTAGATTTCAGATGGATAAAAAGACCACATTCAATCTCTTAAAGAATTATCAGAAAACTGCACAAGCATTAATGATTTACTTACTTCAATGAACAGTTTTCAAAAAAACTGTTGTAAAGGATTAGTTTTTCTTTGGTACACATCGGAGTTAATAAGTTGGCAAACGCTTGGACAAACTAACTAATACGAATGGCTTATCAAGAACAACAGGCACACAAGAGGAATACTACGAAGGGTTGATTTGGAAAGCTATTAGAGCACATCCTTTAGGCTTGTCTGGTGGTTATTTTGGACACTGGAAATATGAACCTGAAAATTGATTGTATGAGCACAGAAAGTTTTAATATAATTATCGTTGGTGCGGGCGCTTGCGGTGCATTATCGGCTTACGAATTGTCTAAGAAAGGGTATAAGGTTTTAATTATTGAGGCGGGTTTAGATAAAACAACAGTAAGACTTTCTCTTACTAGCAATTTTGCCGCGAAATTAAACAAAGGTCCTGCTGCCCCATATGGAAAAATAGCTCCAAAGCACAATGTTGGGCCAGATTTTAGCTATAAAAACTATTATGATGATGCCTCTTACAGGTTTAGAAGTGGATTTCTAAGAATATCAGGTAGAAGAATTGGCATTTTTTAGGTAATGTTCCAAGATTTATTCCAAAGGATTTTAAGCTTTATACAGAACATAATAAAGGAATTGATTGGCCACTTACCTATGATGATTTAGAAGAGTATTATTGTAGAGCTGAAATAGAATTAGTTGTATCGGGTGACAATGAAGAATGGAATGGATAATTTAGATGCAAAAAGGTCAAAGCCTATCCAATGATAAAAGTTTGGCAATCCTACGGAGACTAACCATTTTTATCTAAAATAAATGGGATAACCCTTAACGGCAAAAAAATACGAATAATGACAACTACGCAAGCAAGGAACTCCACAATTTATGATGGTCGTCCTGCTTATGCAGGTAATTCAATTTGTTTCCCTATTTGCCCAATTCAAGCACAGTATGATGCAACTGTTCATATAAAAAAGGCATTGGAATTGGGAGCAGTTTTATAATCAGTCTATATAAAAATCAAATAATGAAGTCAAAGCACATTCGAGGAAATTACCAGAACATAAATCCCAAGATAATTCATCTTCTTATCAGGCCAAATTCTGAATTTCCAATAAAATCCTTCTTCAAGCCTGTCATCACTCCATTTTCGATGCTTCTGATAGCCCTTACCCTATTCTGCTCTTTAAATTCATCTGCATCAGAAATATACATCGGGAAGTCTGAGGCAAATATCAGTCCTACCCTTCCGGTGGCTTTAATGGGTCAGTTTAATCTCAGGATTGCGCATACCGCCGCTACGCCTCTGACTGCGAATGTAGTGGCATTGGAATCACGAGAGGGTACAAAATCTCTTGATGCGGCTGTTTTTGTTTCCTGCGACCTGGTTTATATCCCTACGCCATTACTTTCAATGATCAGGATAGAAGTTTCAAAACAAATACCCGGTTTCGATGGCAACAAAATTATTCTGAATGCGACACATACCCATACTGCACCCGTTCTGGAAGATAATTTAGATGAGTCCTCTTTTTTGTACAAAATCCCGGGAGGGGTAAGTCCGGTAAGTGCATACAGAGCTTTATTTGTAAAGAATGTGGCTGATGCGATCGTTAAGGCATGGAATAGCCGTAGCCCCGGCAGTGTAAGCTGGGGACTTAACAGAGCCGCAATCCCTTACAACCGTCGTGCAAGCTATGCTGATAACACAACAGCAATGTATGGGAAAACCAATGTGCCTGAGTTTCGCAACCTGGAAGGTTATGAAGATCACGATATTAATTCCCTTTTCTTCTGGAATAAGGAAGGAAAGCTGATAGCAATGAGTATTGACGTTGCATGTCCGGCGCAAGAAGTTGAAGGCCGTTCAGAGGTAAATGCAGATTACTGGCATCCGGTCCGAATGGCGCTAAAGGAGAAATTTGGCAATGATTTAACTGTTCTGGGTTGGATTGGTGCTGCTGGAGATCAGTCACCACATATTATGTACCGCAAAGCAGCCGATGAACGGATGCTTAAACTAAGTAATAAGACCCGCATGGAAGATATCGCAGCACGGGTTGTATACGCTGTGGAGGAAAGCTATAAAACAGTGAAGGATGATCAGTATCGAAATCTGCAATTAGTCCATAAAGTTGAAAAGATCAAGCTACCGGTGCGCGTAATCACAGAAAAGGAATACGAAGAATCCAAAATTGTGCGGGATGAAGCTGCAGCTCTTATTGCAAAAGACCCGAAAGCTGCCGACCAACAGTATGCAAAAATGACCTGGTTTGGAGATGTTCTAAAACGTTATGAAAAGCAAAAAGAAAATCCTGATTATGAAACAGAAATACATGTTTTACGCATTGGGGATGCTGTGATCTGCACCAATCAATTCGAACTGTTTACTGATTATGGCATACGCATTCAGGCACGCAGCAAAGCATTACAAACATTTGTTGTCCAGCTTGCAGGTCCGGGAACCTATCTCGCGACAGAAAAAGCAATCCGGGGTGGTGGCTATAGTGCAGTATGTCAGAGTAATGTTGTAGGTGCTGAAGGAGGACAAATTCTCGTTGATCGTACAGTAAAGTTAATTGATGAAATGTGGGCCGAAAAAACCAAGTAGTTTTATAGGAGCTTATCATTGGATTTAGGGGTATTTAGATTGCTTAATTAATTTTTAATGGATATTGTCTTCGTCATATTACCGCTCTTGCTATTAATGTATGCGGCCTACAAGGGTTTTAGCGTTATCCTTTTCGCACCATTAACGGCATTGCTGGCCGTACTCTTAATAAATCCGGCCTGGGTTCCTGCTTTTTTCTCAGGCATTTTTATGGAGAAAATGGCAGGGTTTGTAAAGCTATATTTCCCGGTTTTTCTATTGGGTGCTATTTTCGGAAAAGTGATTGAACTATCGGGCTATGCAAAATCTATTGCCCATTTAGTTATCAAAGTAATTGGTGAAAGCAAATCCATGCTCGCCATAGTATTAGTTGGAGCCTTATTGACCTATGGAGGGGTCTCTCTTTTCGTTGTTGCTTTTGCCCTTTATCCCTTTGCATCCGAGCTATTTAAGAAGACTAATATTCCAAAACGTCTTATTCCGGGCACCATAGCTTTAGGTGCTTTTACCTTCACAATGGACGCATTGCCGGGTTCTCCGCAGATTCAAAACATTATTCCAACAACATTCTTTAATACAAATACCTGGGCTGCTCCCTGGCTGGGGTTAATCGGGGGAATTTTTGTTCTGTCTGTAGGAATGTTTTATCTGGAATGGCGAAGAAAGAGTGCAAAATTAGCAGGTGAAGGTTATGGAGAAGGTCATATCAATGAACCGGAAGAAATATCCAGTGATAAGCTACCAAATGCTTTTACTGCCGTGCTTCCGTTAATCCTTGTGGGAATTTGCAACAGAATATTCACTGAATTGATTATCAGAAATTACGGCAAAAGTTTTGATTTTTCGGCAATTGGTATCACTGGAGTATCGCCGATAGAAATACCAAAACTTGCCGCGATCTGGGCTGTGGAAGCTGCCTTATTGATCGGTATAATTGCAGTTCTAATCCTTGCATACAGCAGAATTAAGATAAATTTTAATGCACGTATTAATCTATCTATTGGAGGAGCCTTGCTTGCAACACTAAATACAGCCTCCGAATATGGCTTTGGTGGTGTAATCGCCGCCTTGCCGGGGTTTAAGGCTTTGAATGACGGTCTTGCTTCAACTATCAGCGATCCGCTTGTAAATGAAGCGGTTACAATAACCACTTTAGCCGGAGTAACAGGATCTGCTTCCGGAGGAATGAGCATTGCTTTGGCTTCAATGAGCGAAACGTATATTGCTGCAGCCTCTAAATTAGGCATCCCTATGGAAGTACTTCATCGGGTTGCTTCAATGGCAAGTGGTGGAATGGATACACTACCGCATAATGGTGCCGTAATCACCTTACTCGCTATAACGGGGCTAAGTCACCGGCAGTCATATATGGATATCTTTTCAATGACCATTATCAAAACCCTTGCAGTTTTTTTAATTATAGCGGTGTATTATTTAACGGGAATCGTCTAACATTTACTAAGGCATAAATAAAGCTCAATATTTTCATTCATAATTGTGTGTTTAAGGATTTTTCAACACCTTTAGTTATAGGGTTCGGATTGAAAGATTTTGTTTAATAAAGATAAAAATGAGTAAAAAACTACGGAGCCAGCAGTGGTTTGGCAAAACTGGTAAAGACGGAATAATTTACAGGGCATGGATGAAGAATCAGGGTATTCCTGACTATGAGTTTCAAGGCAAACCAATCATAGGGATATGCAATACCTGGTCGGAACTGACTCCTTGTAATGCTCATTTCAGAGAGCTTGCAGAGTCTGTAAAAAGAGGAATCTTTGAAGCCGGAGGTTTCCCGGTAGAATTTCCGGTGATGTCATTAGGCGAAACTCTGATCAAACCAACAGCCATGCTTTACCGGAATCTGGCCAGTATGGATGTTGAAGAATCGATTCGTGCAAATCCTATGGATGGTGTTGTTTTATTGTGCGGATGTGATAAAACCACCCCCTCGCTGGTTATGGGGGCCTGCAGTGTTAATATTCCAACGATCGTAGTATCCGGCGGACCAATGCTCACTGGAAAATATAATGGCAGGGATATAGGCACAAGTGATGTCTGGAGGTTCACAGATGATGTAAAATCAGGCATCATGTCTGAAGAAGAGCTCAATATTGCCGAGGCGGGTTTATGCCGAAGTCAGGGGCATTGTGCAGTTATGGGTACGGCCTCAACCATGGCAACAATGGTTGAATCTTTGGGACTTACCCTTCCTCAGAATGCGGCCATTCCGGCTGCTGATTCAAGACGGAAAGTCTTGGCGCAATTATCCGGCAAAAGAATAGTTGAGATGGTGAGGGAAGATCAAAAATTATCCGATATCCTGACCAGAGAAGCTTTTGAAAATGCGATTAAAGTGAATGCCGCAATCGGCGGATCTACGAATTTCGTGATTCACTTATTAGCCATTGCCGGCAGAATTGGTGTACCACTTGAGATCAAAGACTTTGATCGCCTTTCAGCCTCAATTCCACTTCTTGCTAATCTTCAACCTTCAGGAAAGTTCTTCATGGAAGATCTGTATTATGCCGGCGGAGTACCTGCCCTGCTGAAGGAACTTGATTCTTTCCTCCATACAGATTGTATTACCGCGAACGGGAAAACAGTCAGGGAAAATTACCAGACTGCAAAATGCTATAACAGGGAGGTCATTGCCTCCATCGATAAACCATTTAATAATACAACTGCATTGGCGGTTCTGTATGGAAATATCTGCGAAAATGGCGCGGTAATCAAACCAACTGCTGCAAGTCCGCATTTGTTCCAGCACAGCGGAAAAGCCGTAGTTTTTGAAAATATAGAGGATTATAAATTAAGGATTGATGACCCTGATTTACCTGTGGATGAAAATAGTGTCCTTGTCTTGAAGAATGTAGGTCCGAAAGGTTATCCGGGCATGCCGGAGGTAGGGAATATGACCCTGCCCCTGAAACTTCTTGAAAAAGGAGTTAAAGATATAGTCAGGATCTCTGACGGCCGCATGAGCGGTACAGGATTTGGAACAGTTGTTTTGCACATCTCGCCTGAGGCAACTTTAGGAGGAAATTTCAGTGTGCTTGAAACCGGAGACCTGATTATACTGGATCTGGAGGCCCGTACTCTGAATGTCGACCTTAGTGCAGAAGAGCTGCAGCGTAGAAAAGATAAGTGGAAGCCCTCTCCTATCCTAAGCGATAGAGGATACACCAACCTTTACATCAATAATGTAGAACAGGCACATTTGGGTGCCGACCTTGGTTTCCTTAAAGGAGGCTCGGGCAGTGAAGTAACGAGAGACTCTCATTAAAATAAAAAACAGAATATGTATAATAAGTCTTTCGACAAGAAAGTAGCGATCGTTACAGGTGCGGGTCAGGGAATTGGTTTCGAAATTTGCAGACAATTGGCAAAGGAAGGAGCTGCGGTTATATTAAACGACCTTGATTCAGATCTTTCGGAAAGTGCGGCAAAGAAAATCAGGGAGGAAGATGGTAATTGCATTTCCTTTTCGGGCGATTCGAGTGATCTGAACTTCATTCAAAGCATGGTAGATCTGGCTGTCAAACAGTTCGGGAAACTGGATATAGTGATTGCCAATGCCGGCATCACTCTATTTGGTGACTTTTTAACTTACAGTCCTGAAGCATTTAACAGGGTTCTTAATGTGAATATGGGAGGAACATTCTTCCTGACTCAAGCGGCAGCAAAGCAGATGAAGCAACAGGCTGATGGAGGTTCTATCCTGTTCACTTCATCAATTACCGGAAGACAGGCGCATAAAGATCTGGCTGCTTATGCAATGACTAAAGCAGCCCTGGATATGCTCGCAAGGAATCTGGTTATCGAACTTTCTGAGTATAAAATCAATGTAAATACGATTGCTCCCGGAGCCACGATAACAGAACGGACAACGAATGACCCTGATTATGAGACCGTTTGGTCAAAATTAACACCCATGGGAAGACCGGGTACCACTACGGATGTTGCCAATGCTGCCTTGTTTCTGGTTTCTGAGAAAGCGAAACAGATCACCGGTCAATGTCTGGTTATAGATGGAGGTTGGTCTTGTATCAGCCCCTCTCCTTTTTGACCCCTAAGGATTCGCCAATAAAAATGAAAGCTGAAGTTCTGTACCCTGCTAAATGCCTGCTGGGCGAAGGACCGCTTTGGCATGCCGAACGAAATTCATGCTTTTGGGTGGACATTGAACGGGGGATTTTATTTGAATATCAGTGGATCAGCAAGGAAACCAGAACCTGGAAATTTGATGGCAGGCTTACTATGGCTTGCCTCAGCACAGCAAATTGCCTGATTCTGGGTTTAAATGCCGGAATTGCCAGGTTTGATCTAATTACTGAGAAGCTGGAATGGCTCCTGGATATTGAGTCAGAGATTAAAGGAAACCGCTGCAATGATGCTAAGTGCGACAGTAAAGGCAGGTTATGGATTGGCACTATGGACATGACTTTTAAACCGGGCGCTTCATCATTATACTGCATTGATAAAAACCTGAGTATTGAAAAAAAGCTGAGTAAGCTGACCATTTCGAACGGTATGGCCTGGACATCGGATGACAAGCGAATGTACTTCATTGATAGTCCCACACAAAGCGTACAATCCTATTCCTTTGATCCAGTTACTGGAGATATCCTGTTTGAGAAAAACGCTGTTCATATTCCAGAAGAAATGGGTACACCGGATGGAATGTGTATCGACCGGGAAGGTATGTTATGGGTAGCACATTGGGGAGGTTTTGGAGTTTACCGATGGAACCCGGAGAATGGTAAATTACTAGAGAAGATTGAAATACCCGTCCCCCATGTAACTTCATGTGCTTTTGCAGGTAAAAACCTTGATCACCTGATCATTACCACAGCCAGAGGAGATTTGAATGATGAGGATCTAAAAAAATATCCAGAAAGCGGAAATGTTTTCATTTTAAAAACAAAGGTCAGGGGAACAGAATCCAATACCTGCATTTTTTGAACGGCTAATTAAGCCAAAACGATTCCTCATCATTCTGTTCATCAAGTGACAGAAAAACTCAGAACAAAAATTCTATCTTTGCGCCACTTTAAGCCTAAAGCCTAAAGCCTAAAGCCTAAAGCCCAAAGCCCAAAGCCCAAAACTAATAACATATAACTTACAACTCAAATGGCATTACAGTGCGGTATAGTCGGATTACCAAATGTTGGAAAATCTACCCTTTTTAATTGTTTATCGAATGCAAAGGCGCAGGCGGCGAATTTTCCATTCTGTACCATCGAACCTAATATCGGTGTTATTACCGTACCGGATCCGCGTTTAACAAAACTAGCAGAGCTTGTTAAACCAGTTAAGGTTCAGCCAAATACAATAGAAATCGTGGATATTGCCGGGCTTGTAAAAGGAGCCAGCAAAGGTGAAGGACTTGGAAACCAGTTTCTTGGAAATATACGTGCTACTAATGCAATTATACATGTTCTGCGTTGTTTTGATGATGATAATGTGATCCATGTGGATGGTTCTGTTGATCCGATCAGGGATAAAGAAATTATTGATACTGAATTGCAGTTAAAGGACCTGGATGCCGTTTCAAAGCGCATTCAAAAGGTTGAGAAAATGGCTAAAACAGGGAATGATAAGGATGCAAAAAAGACCTATGAGGTTTGCAATATCGTCAAGGCACATCTTGAATCAGGCAAATCTGTCCGTACTGCCCCTATTAGTGAAGAAGACAAAGAATTTATCGCCGACCTGTTTTTATTGACAGAAAAACCGGTAATGTACGTGTGCAATGTGGATGAGAAATCTGTTGTAAGCGGAAATCAATATGTAGATAAGGTTCGTGAAGCAGTAAAGGAAGAAAATGCAGAGGTTTTGGTTATTTCAGCTCAAATTGAGGCCGAAATAGCTTCCCTTGAAAGTTTTGAAGAACGGCAAATGTTCCTTGAAGATCTGGGACTGAGCGAGTCGGGAGTAACCCAACTAATACGGGCTGCTTATAAACTATTAAAGCTGGCAACCTATTTCACTGCAGGAGTACAGGAAGTGAGAGCATGGACCATTACACAGGGTTTTACAGCACCTCAGGCTGCCGGAGTTATTCACTCAGATTTTGAAAAAGGATTTATCCGTGCAGAGGTTATTAAATATGATGATTTTGTAAACCTTGGTTCTGAAGCTGCTTGTAAAGAAGCCGGAAAGCTGGGTGTTGAAGGCAAAACTTATATCGTGCAGGATGGAGATATCATGCATTTCAGATTTAATGTTTAGACCTTGCCGCTAATAGTGGAATAAGTATATTTGCAGCCTAATCTTTTTGTCTAAAAGATTGTACCCATAGTTCAATGGATAGAATTGCAGATTCCGGTTCTGCTGATGGGGGTTCGAATCCCTCTGGGTACACACAATTTTCAATGCCTGCCCGGCTGAACTCTGTTCGGACGGGCCCGCCCGGTATAGCGCCGTTCGGACAAGGATAGAATTGCAGATTCCGGTTCTGCCCGCCCGGCTGAACGCCGTTCGGACGGGCTGATGGGGGT
>CAZGCG010000120.1:0-9784 GCA_964524205.1 uncultured Sphingobacterium sp.
TTAACTCATATGTACCACGCGGGTACACGGTCGCCAACTGCACCTTTCTACAAGGAAGCGTTGGTTGATCAAAATGGAAAGGTTAAACAATACATTTTTAATGCACAAAACAGAGGCGTGATATTTGATGTTGGCCACGGTGGCAACGGTTTCGTATTCTCTCAGGCGATGCCATCCCTTAAACAGGGACTTTATCCGAATTCAATCAGTTCCGATCTTCATATTGGAAATATGAATGCAGGGATGAAAGATATGAACAACATCATGTCAAAATTCCTGAATATGGGGATGTCTTTAAGCGATGTTATTTTAAAGTCTACCTGGAATCCTGCACAATATATTCAAAGACCTGAACTGGGACATTTAAGCATTGGAGCGGATGCCGACATTGCAGTTTTAAATCTTAAAAATGGGGATTTTGGATATATTGATTCACATGGTTTCGTCTTGAAGGGCACTCAAAAACTGGAAACAGAGCTTACCATCCGGGCAGGAAAAATTGAATGGGATTTAAATGGACGTGCAGCCACCCCAGTAGTATCGAAATAAAATCCAAATTAGCTCTAAACACTCAAAAAAATATCTAGAAAAAAACTATTGCTATGAAACGCAGAGATATAATTAAAGGTCTGACCCTGCTCCCTTTTGCTGCAAACGCATCAGTATTGGAGAGTGAAGCATCTCAGAGTAAAAATGGATTTGCTTTTTTATCCGGAGTTTCGAAAACTCCGGATGCTGAACTTGCCGAAAGAGGACACAAAATTCTAAAGTCTATCGGGGTTGAACCTTTTATCAATTGCAAGGGTACGAATACAATCATGGGAGGTTCGGTAGCCAGACCGGAAGTGAGACTGGCGATGGAAGCTGTTTCGACGCTCAATGTTCAAATGGATGAATTGGTAGAAGGAGTAGGTAAGCGTCTTGCGGAGCTTACGGGTGCAGAGTGGGGGCTGGTAACCTCTGGTGCAGCAGCCGGAATTAAGCTCTGTACTTTTGCATGCTTATCCGGTGGGAATCCCGAAAAACTAGTCCGCATGCCCGATTTAAGGGGATTCGAAAAAACAGAGGTGATCATTCCAAAAGCTTCAAGAACTGTTTATGATCAGGCTATCAGAAGCACAGGAGCTACCATTATTACTGTTGATAGTGAAGAAGATCTCCGAAAAAAAATTGGTCCGAAGACTGCGATGATTTATATAGATGCTGAAAAGGAGTCTTTTTTGCCGCTTGAAACCATTTCAAAGATCGCTAAACCTTTAAATGTTCCGGTTTTTGTTGATGCTGCTGCACACATTCTTACATTTCCTAATGATCATTTATCAAGAGGTGCTGATGTAGTTGCCTTCAGCGGCGGAAAGGGTCTTAAGGCCCCCGGGAGCTGTGGTTTACTATTGGGAAGAAAGGATCTGTTGATGTCCACTTGGCAGGCTGCAGCCCCGCATCATGGGCCGGGCCGTGATAATAAAGTGGCCCGCGAAGAACATATCGGCATGCTTGCAGCAGTAGAAACCTGGGTAGAGATGGATCATAAAAAAGAGATGCAAAACTGGGTAAACTGGCTTGAAAACATTGGGAAGCAGGCTGCAACAGTCAAGGGGGTTAGTTATCGTATCAGAATGCCCGACCCTAAGTTGATTCACCATGTAACCCCTTATTTATTTATAACCTGGAATCCGGATGAACTTCATGTTACAGGTCAGGAAGTTTCTGAAGAACTGGGAAATACCTTTCCACGGGTTGGAGTTGCAATTTATAGAGATGAACCTGGTCTGACCGGAATCAGTTTGGTAGGATACATGATGGTTCCGGGAGACGATAAGATCGCCGCTTCACGGATAAGGGAGGTTATTGCACGAAAAAGAAGTCCGAAACCTGCAGTGGCAATGAAAGCCCCATCCGTAAATATGCTGGGACGCTGGGATCTTGAAGTACAGTTTTATAACAGTCTTGATAGGCAACATTTATTTATTGACCAGCAGGACGGGAATTATTTTTCAGGAGTACACATATCCGATTTTTCGGAGCGTGAAATAAATGGAACGATTGAAGGAAATGAGATTAAGATGCAAAGTACCTGGGTGATTCCTGGTGATAGGATTCAGACCACTTTTAAAGGTATGTTTAGCGGCGAGACCGTTTCCGGTGAGATTGATATGCATGAATTTCTTTCGGCTAAATTCAGCGCCAAAAGGACCAGATCTGAAATTGTCAGAAAACCTGTTGTTTATCCCAAAGGAAGACCTCAAGGGGGTAATTTTTTGATATAACTTGTTTTTTGAGTCATGATTGTCCGGTTTTGGGAGGTTTATCGATAAAAAATCATGATTTCCAAAAAAATCATGATTTTTTTTGGAGTACTATGTAATTGAATATTCCTATATTGGACTTACATAATTTAAGGTACCTTGAACTACAAGTCCTCATCTGATCAAGAATTACTCGAGTATTTAAAAGAAGGCAGCCAGGGAGCGTTTACAGAGATCTATAATAGATACTGGAAACAAATGCTGGCAATAGCCTTTACTTTTAGTAAGGATAAGTCTGTATCACAGGATATTGTTCAGGAAATATTTGCCAAATTATGGGCCAGACAAGCCGACCTGAATATTGAATACCTCAATACCTATCTTGGTTCCGCTGTCAGGTTTTCAGTTTTCAAGCTAATTTACAAGCAGAAAAGAAGATTGGAAATAGAATCGCAAAATGTTGCCGATGAATTATCAACTCTCACTGAGGAGCAAATTGATACCCGTTTTATTCAGGAGTATATAAATAAAGTAGTTGAAGAGCTGCCAGAGAACTGCAGGATGGTATTTAACTACAGTCGTAATTATGGGCTTTCTACGACTGAAATTTCAATGGAACTTGGTATTTCAAAGAAAACAGTGGAAGGCTATCTCACAAAAGGCTTGAAGATCATTCGTCTGAATCTCAAGAATGCAATGAACATGTTCCTGTTTTAAGTTCATGTAAATTTTCTGTAAAATCTTTTTTCGTTTTTCGCAAGGGTACTTGTCGACTTATGGCACTATATAGTATATGAGCCTAAATCGGTCATCTATGCAACAGGAAGAAGTCCAAAAATTAGTTGAAAAGTATCTTCACAACACTGCCTCTGCCGAAGAGATTCAAAAGTTGTTCCAATGGTATCGTTCTGAAATGAATACGGATTCGGAATGGAATTTTGACCCACAAGAGGATGAGGAAAGTCTGAAATCATTTATTTTTTCAAAAATCGATGTGCCTGATTTGGCGGAAAGACAAATACCGGTTTATCGCAGATATTATTCTCTGGCTGCAGCTGCCACTGTCCTGATTTTTCTTGTAAGTGGCTTGTATTTCTATGTAAAGAATGACCAGATTCAAACTGCTCCGGTTCCTGTAAAAGTTGCGGTAAAGCAAATAGTAAAAGATATTCAGCCTGGTGGGATCAAAGCAATTCTCACACTTTCTGATGGAAAGAAGATTGTCCTGGATGATTCACAAAACGGGGTTTTGATTAACCAGGGTGGAATCAAGATCCATAAGAATTCAAAAGGTATCATTGAGTATACGCTCAGTAAATCAGTTAATGACCAGTCATTAACTGAGAAAAGTGAAATTCAAACAGTGTATAATACCATTCAGACTCCTGTTGGTGGGAAATTTCAGTTAAATCTGGCAGATGGCAGTAAGGTATGGCTTAACTCTGCCTCTTCTTTGCGTTTTCCGGTATTTTTCTCTGGGGATTCACGTGAAGTTGAGTTAAAAGGTGAGGCATATTTTGAAGTTTCCAAACATGATGATAAAAAGTTTTCTGTACGGTCAGGAAATCAGACTGTTGAAGTGCTGGGCACTCATTTTAACATTAATGCCTATTCTGATGAGCCCTCTATCACTACTACTTTGATTGAAGGAGCTGTTCGGGTAATAGAGTTAAACTCAAAGAAATCTCAAATACTTAAACCAGGTGAGCAATCAAAGGTTGACCGGGATATTAGGATTCAAAGAAAGGACACTCAGGCTGAAGTGGCCTGGAAAGAGGGTTACTTCTATTTTGAAAATGCCCGTATCGAAACGGTCATGCGTCAGTTGGGCAGGTGGTACGGTATAACTGCCAGATATGAAGGAACATTGCCAGAACATCATTTTGAAGGTGCTATAGCTACAAATTTGACACTTTTGGAAGTATTGGAAATACTTCAGAAAAGTAATATTCACTTTAGACTGGAAGGGAAGGAGGTTGTCGTTATGCCTTAAACTGAAATAGTAGAAGGCAGAAAAAAACCAGAAGCGTTGACGCGCTCCTGGCTAAAGTCTGGCCTTCGAATAAAAATATTGAGATAGATTATTGATCACCAAACCAAGCAAATTTATGAATTTATTTACTAAAACAGAGGGCTCTCTAAGTCGTGTCACCACTTTAGACTTAAAGCCGACAAACACTGGCTGTATTACGCATAGTAAGAGCCAGTTGATTTCATTTAATTCAATTCTCCTTGTCATGAAGCTGACATTCATTTTATTAATAGCCTTAATCTTAAATGTTCGCGCAGAAGGGTATTCTCAAAAGGTTACCTATAGTGGCGAAAATGTTCCAATTGAAAAGGTATTCTCCTCAATTAAGAAGCAAACAGGTTATGGATTTTTCTTTCAGAAAGAGCTGATCAGTTTAGCAAAACCTGTAACTATTAATGCGGTTAATGAGGATCTTTCTGAGGTGTTGAATACTTTATTTAAAGACCAGCCTTTAGAGTTCAGTATTAAGAATAAGACCATACTGGTATTAAAAAGGACTGTTTCGGTCATGGTTCCTGAAAGCAATCTGATTAACATTTCAGACTTGTTAGAACAGAAAGACATTGTAGTTAAAGGCCAGATTACAGATGCTCAGGGTGTGACTTTACCGGGAGTAAGCATTAAATTAAAAGGTACTACTGTTGGTGCAACTACAGATTTGGATGGGCGCTTTACTATAAGTGTACCTGATAATAACAGCGTACTCGTTTTTACTTATATCGGATATCAAACACAGGAAGTTACAGTAGGCAGCAGAACTACACTAAATGTAAAACTTGAAGCCGCCAATACAGCGCTTAGTGAGGTCGTAGTTACAGCATTAGGTATCTCAAGAGAGAAAAAAGCACTTGCATATTCAGTAACCGAAGTTAAAGGAGATGAGTTTATCCAGGCTCGTGAAAATAACATCGCAAATGCTTTAACCGGTAAAATTGCTGGTGTGAATGCTACAGGTATGGCAACTGGTCCGGGTGGATCCAGCCGTGTGATTATCAGGGGTAATGGTTCCTTAAGTGGGAATAACCAGCCTTTATACGTAATCAACGGTATGCCAATGAGTAACAATCACCGTGAAATAAAATTGGGTGAGCAGGCTACTATCGTAGATAGAGGTGATGGTATTGCCGCAATTAACCCGGATGATATCGAAACTATCAACGTTTTGAAAGGCGGTCCAGCAGCGGCACTTTACGGTAGCCAGGCTTCAAACGGTGTAATCCTGATTACAACCAAAAAAGGTAAAATGCAAAAAGGGGTAGGAGTAGAAATTAACAGTAGCTATTCTGTTGGAAGTCCTTCTATGTATCCTGAGTTTCAATATGAGTATGGTCAGGGTCAGGATGGTATCAAACCTGCAACTAAGACACTTTCAATAAGTTCCGGACGTTTGTCATTTGGAGCAAAAATGGACGGTCAGCCTTATGTGCAGTTTGATGGCGTAATGCGTCCTTATTCACCGGTAAACGTAAAAGATAACTGGAAAAATTTCTACAGGCCAGCTACCAATCTAACAAATACTGCTGCATTTTCAGGAGGTACTTCTGAAGCTTTGACTTATCGCTTATCATTATCAGATCTTGAATCTCAAGCTCTTGATCCGGGATCTAGCTATAACAGACAAACTGCAAATTTAAATCTTCGATCTGTTCTAGGCAAAAAACTGATTGTTGAAGCCACTATGCAATATAATCTTGAAACTGGTACAAACAGACCAGGTAATGGTTATGCTGATGGAAATACTTCATGGACAGCCAACCTGCTTGCCAATACGGTAGATATCAGAAGCCTGGCTCCAGGATATGATCCTGTAACTTTCCAGGAGATTCCATGGCAACAAGTTCCTGAGGCTCAAAATGCTTATTTCGTAATTAACCGTATGGGTAATGGCGATACTAAGAACAGATTCATGGGTCAAGCTAGTGTTCAATACAATATTCTTGATAATCTATTCATAAAAGCAAGTGCAATGAGAGACATCGACCGCTTTGAATCGATGGATTATATGCCGGTTGGTACGCTTAAAAGACCTTTAGGATTATTTAATTCTTCAGAATCTTTTTCTCATAGAACTACCGGACAACTTCTCTTGAATTATAATACCTCTATCATTAAGAACTTAACAGTTAATGTACTCGGAGGAGGATCTATTGAAAGAAGTCTAATTGAGGGTACCACTAATAATGGTAGTGAGTTTATTGTTCCAAACTTCATTAGCTATTCAAACTTATCACTACAGAAAGCGGATGTTCAATTTTCTCAATTCGGTCAAAACTCTGTTTTTGGTTCTGCAGATTTTGGCTTCAAAAACTTATTATACTTAACTTTCACTGGAAGACAAGACTGGTTCTCACAATTAAGACCAGGAAAAAATTCAATTTTCTATCCTTCAGTGGGAACAAGTTTCATTTTATCAGATGCGATAAAATTACCTAACCTAATTAGTTTTGCTAAACTACGCGCATCTTATGCTCAGGTAGGACAGGCTACAGTTAATCCATATCAAATTAACCAGCTATACACATTTGAGCAGGGCGGGCATATTGGCAGACCAGTACAAAATACTAGTACCGCATTAGCTAATATTGATTTGCAGCCACTTACTTCAACTACTTATGAAGGAGGTATTGACTTACAATTCCTTAATAATCGTTTGGGCTTAGACTTTACCTATTACAGTCGTCAAACAACAGATGATATCATTGCTGTTCCAACTGCTGCTACTTCAGGATATGGTTCTGCTCTTCTAAATGTTGGTGCCTTAAGTAATAAAGGTGTTGAAATGTTATTGACTGGTGTACCGGTTAAGGGGAAAAACTTTAATTGGGAAGTGAGTTATAACTATGCATACAATAAAAGTGAGGTGTTAAAATTAGCACCTGGTGTAGCTTCAGTTAATGGTTCAAGAGTTGGAGATCCTTTCAATACTATTCAAGGTGTAACCTATCTTACTAATGCTGCCGGTGTTAGAGTTTACAACAGATTGAGTGGTTACGAAGTTTCAGGTCCGATACAACCATATGGAGTTGGGGTTCCGCCAACTACTATGGGTTTAACGAATAACTTCAGGTATAAAAACTTTTCATTGAATATTTTAATAGATGGAAAGTTCGGAAACACTGTTCAATCTGGTTTGAGCCGTTATATGTACAGATTCGGATTAAAGAAGGAAACTCTTCCTGGTCGTGAAAACGGATTAACAGTTACCGGAGTTGATCAGGCTGGTCTGCCATTTACTAAAACATGGCCAGTTGATCAGATGGATACGTACTATAATAATCAGGCAAGTTTAAGTCCACTTGAGACTTCAGTATTTGACGGAAGTTTTGTGAAACTTCGTAGTGCTATTTTAAGCTACAGACTGCCGGTTAACAAATTACAGTTTGTAAAACTACAGTCTGCTGATATTTCTATTGTGTCGAGAAACCTTGCTATACTTTATACCAAGATCAAAGATTTTGACCCTGAATCAAATTATACAATTGAGAATAATCAAGGTCAGTCTTCGAACACAACTCCGAGACTACGTGAAATTGGTCTAAATTTAATTGTTAAGTTTTAATCTCCACACCTAAAATTTAAAATATGAAAACGAAGAACTTTAAATATATATGTGTGGCTGTCATTCTTGCTACCATAGCAACTTCCTGTACGAAGGAACTTGCAAAATTGAACGATAACCCTAATGGTTATGCGATAGCTAACCCCTTATTCCTTTTTACCAAGTCACAATTATCATATCTTGCCTTGAGTCCAAATGTTAAAAGGTTTACTATCAATCAGGCCATGCAACAAGAGGCTACATATAGTGAGGTAACAGCACCTGGTGACAAATACTTTGCAGAAGGAAATGTGAGAGACCATTGGGCTGCTTATTCAAACGCGGTAAATCAGATAGAACTTGTTTTAGCGAACACTAAGGATGCTGAATCTATTAATAAACAAGCAGCAGCCAGGATCTGGAAAGTTTATATTTACCATCAGTTAACAGATCTGTATGGTGATATTCCTTATACTGAAGCAAGCAAGGCCGTAGCAGGCAATTTTAGTCCTAAATATGATCTTCAGATTGATATCTATAAAGACATGTTTAAAGAGCTTGAAGAGGCTGCAAATTCATTTAATGCAGCAAAACCGGTATTTGGCTCGGCAGATTTACTTTATGATGGAAATGTGGTTAAATGGAAAAAATTCGCATATTCAATGATGTTGCGTTTAGGTATGCGTTTAACCAAGATCGATCCTGCTATGGCAGAAACCTGGGTTAAGAAAGCAATAGCCGGAGGCCCGATTTTAGAAGATGCTGACATGGCTAAGGTTCCTTATGCTGATGGTGGTTTAGCTAGTAATAGAAATCCTTTGTCAGATCAGATGCGCATTTTGGACTATGTAGATGGTCAGAATCCATTAAATGTACAGGGTTCTAAGCTTTCTAAAACATTCATTGAGCATCTTAAAGGAAATGGGACTACAACAAAAGATCCAAGACTGAATGTTATCTCAGTACTTTGGGTTAAACAACCTTCAGGTCCTTATGTAGCTGATACTGCAACTGCCTTACAAAGAGGTATGCAAAATGCTTTGTATAAAGCTTATCCTGCTGATTTTGAAACTTATTCTGAGCCTAATCCTAATACTGTAATGCGTTATGATGCTCCGATTATTGTGATGTCACCTGCTGAAGGCCATTTCTTATTAGCTGAAGCTGCGATTAGAGGCTGGCACAGTGGAAGTGCAGCTACTTCTTACGATAATGGAGTTAGAGCGGCAATGAGACAATGGTCATTGTTTGGAGCTGGGGGTGTTATTTCAGCTACTCAAATGAATACATATTTAACATATAATCCTTATAAAGTTGCCGGTACATTCAATGATAGACTAGAGCAAATTTCTATTCAGAAATGGGTCTTAGGCTATCTGGATCAAATCGAGATGTTCGCAAATTGGAGACGTACAGGATACCCTGCACTTATTCCTACCAACTATCCTGGTAACATCACAGGTGGTAGAATTCCAAGAAGGTTTATTGTGCCTGATAGTGAAGACCAGCTTAATAAGGTTAACTTCAATGCAGCTAAAACTAGACAGAGTGGTGCAAACACACTTCTAAGTCGTGTTTGGTGGGATAAAGAGTAATTGTTTATTATCAAAGAGGGGAAATTTATATCTTAGGATATAAATTTTTCCTCTTTTTTTTTAATTTAATTCACAGTAAAATATTCCTTTTTAAAAGAAATGAAACGCAGAGATCTTATTAAATACCTTTCAGTTTTACCGGTATCCGGAGCTGTAGCAGGTGCTGTATTGCCTTTTCAGTCTTTACAGGCAGAAGAAATATCGGATTATAAACCAGAAATTCAATCAGGGCCTAAACGACTTGCGGCAATTATTACTGAATATCGGCCCGGTTCACATGCTGATGTGATCATAGGGAAATACCTGGAAGGTTTTAATCAGGATCAGATGGCACCTTACCCTGATTCAAAGATCGTTTCGATGTTTACTGAAC
>CAZGCG010000121.1:0-9761 GCA_964524205.1 uncultured Sphingobacterium sp.
TTTCATCGGGAAGGGCAACCCGGCAAAAGAACCATTTGCACTGTGAAATAAACCCCGGGTGGCAGCTGTAGATTTTTGCAGCCCGGAATTTTGTAATATCATTTAAACCTGATGCAAAAACTACCGCAGAACACGGGGCTGGCAAAACCGAAGAGAAACAGCCCCTGCTTTCTAAAACAATAATCTAAATTTACCTCAGAATGATTTTATATCGGTAAGCGTAAATTAACTATTTTTCATGATGGTATGCCCCATCTTATCACGCTTGGTTTTTAGATAGAGCTCATTATGTATATTGGATTTTATCTCGATAGGAACATTAGAGATAACCTCCAGACCATAGCCTATCAGTCCTGAACGTTTGGTAGGATTATTAGACATCAGTTTCATTTTCTTAATTCCCAGACTCCTTAATATCTGAGCCCCAATCCCATAATCCCTTTGGTCCATTGGAAAGCCTAATTGCAGATTGGCATCCACAGTATCAAGTCCGTTTTCCTGAAGATTATAGGCATGCAGTTTATTGATAAGTCCGATACCCCGGCCTTCCTGATTCATATAAATGATAACCCCTTTGCCTTCCTTTTCGATCATCTCCATCGCTTTATGAAGTTGCGGACCGCAATCACAACGGCATGATCCGAAGATATCTCCCGTGATGCAGGAGCTGTGAACCCTTACAAGAATTGGTTCATCCTCTTCCCAACTGCCTTTAATTAATGCCAGATGCTGATCTCCGGAAGTGATTTGTGTATAAGCAACCATCTCAAAATCACCCCATTGCGTAGGTAATTTTACAGACACCTCCTTCTTAATCAAAGATTCTGTTTTGAGCCTGTAAGATATCAGGTCCTTGATGCTAATGATTTTCAGATCAAACTGTTTTGCGATGATCAAAAGATCGGGTAAACGAGCCATTTCACCATCTTCTTTCAGGATTTCAACCAATACCCCGGCAGGTTCTAATCCGGCCATGGTAGCCAGATCAACAGCAGCTTCAGTATGCCCGGCTCTGCGTAAAACACCACCATGCTTTGCAATAAGCGGAAAAATATGTCCGGGACGGCCTAGCTCCTCGGCTTTGGTATTTGGATCAATCAGTGCCAGTATTGTTTTTGAACGATCGGAAGCTGAAATTCCTGTTGTACAACCATGCCCGATAAGATCGACAGAAACTGTAAAATTGGTTTCAAAAGCAGCGGTATTATTCCCCACCATCAGCTCGAGCCTCAGTTCTTTACAGCGCTCTTCAGTTAAAGGAGCACAGATCAGTCCGCGGCCATGGGTAGCCATAAAATTGATTATTTCAGGAGTGGCATTGGATGCGGCAGTTAGAAAGTCGCCCTCATTTTCACGATCCTCATCATCAACAACAATAATAACCTTACCCTCTTTTATATCGTTTATGGCTTCTTCAATCGTATTAAACATAATTTTAAAATTGTTTGGGAAACGGTTTCAGAAAGGATTAGATATTAAATATGATCAATGATCCCGTTTTTAATAATCGCAAATTTAGGTATTTTTTTGGCAGCAGGAATTTTGAATAATTCTTTATAGGTCAGGATAGTGCAATAATTCAAAAGCGTCTTTAGGCAGGCTGTTCATCCTTCTTTGAGAATATCCGTTTAAACCAGCGCTTGTAAATGTCCAGATCGAAAAGAACCGAATCTACGGTTGCTTTATACGTTAGGAATATCCCAAGGGGTGAGAGACAAATAATGGCGACCCACATTCCCAAAAAAGGGGAAAGAGAACCTTCCTTAACCGATTTCTCGCCAATTGTTGAAATAATATGGTATATCAGGAAGAATAGAACGGACATCACTACGGGCAATCCCAGACCACCTTTTCTGATAATTGCCCCCAAAGGAGCACCAATGAAGAAGAGAACCAGACATGAAACCGCCATTGTAAACTTCCTGTTCAGCTCGATCAGAAAGCCCCTCAGTCTGACCTCATTGTCCATTTCAAATAATTGTTTACGGTTCAATACGTCCTTCACTGACCTGATCTGATCTTTTGCAGTTTGGAGTGACTGAACTCTCCTGTCCTTAGGAATAAGGTCCAGAACATCCCTATAGGCTTTCATGGGCTTTGCCGGGGTCTTTTTGTTAAGTGTATCTAAACGGTAAACCCTTGCAATTTGCGCAAGATCAGTATAGGCTGAGCGAAGATTACTGTCGCCCTTTACATTAAAGGAGTCGAGATAAAATTTGAGCTGCCTGATATTCATCATCGCATAGTTGGATTTAAACAGCTCTTCATCAGTACGTTTCATCTGAAATCCGGAGAGGTCGAAGCGCTGCTCAGTTTCTTTGAATTCGGTTCGCATTAAGCGTTGACGTGGATTATAAGTTCCGGCTGATCCGGGAGTTTCTTCAAAACGCTTCCCATTCTTGAGTTTCAAAACCAGGAGCTGGTCATCATCTGTGGTAAACATCTGACCTTCCTTGGCCATCAGTACATTGATGTTACCGCTGCTTGTATTTCGTTCATAGATAAGCACATCATGAAGGGTTTGGTCGGGGTCTTTTTTCTGAACCCTGATCGCATAGCCGGGGATACTGGTATTAAAAATGCCTTCATTAATAAGGAATGCTGCCTTTTGGTTCCGCACATCATATAATAAGGAACCCATCTTTAAATTCGCCTTGGGGAGCCAGTAATCTGAAAAAAGGAAAGCGGCGAGGCTGAGCATGCCCACTACAATGATAAGTGGCATCATAGCTTTTTGAAGTGAAATTCCTGCAGACTTGATCGCAACCAGCTCATAATTCTCGCCCAGGCTGCCGAAGGTCATAATAGAAGAAAGGAGGATAGCCAGGGGCAGAGCCATAGCTACGTTGGTTGCTGATGCGTAGACCAGCAATTCGAGGATTACATACCATTCAAACCCTTTCCCAATCAGATCATCGATGTATTTGAATAAAAATAACATCAACAAAATGAACATAACAATGAAAAAGGTAACGATAAAAGGCCTTAAAAAGGCCTTCAATACCAATAAGTGTACTTTCTTCACATTGTAAAAATAGAGAAAATTAATCTCTAAGCACCCAATACACTGATCAAATATTGTATCTGATTATCCCAGATCAGTTTTCGATCCTGAATAGTATCCTCTGTGGCAAAGTCGGTTATAGCTAAAGCAACGTCATTGGTTAGTTCGTCCTGAACAATTTCCATTTCGAAATAACAATGAGGCTCATCGTCGATCCACTTAAATTTCACCAGTTTATTTTCTTTAATGGAAAGCAATTTCGCTTTTTGCTGTTCGCCATCCCAGGTAAAGGTATAGACCTGATCTCTGTAAGTTACATCATCTGCGAACCACTGTGCGAGGCCATTGGGTTCATTCAGAAATCCGAACAATATTTTGGGAGATGATTTTACTTCATACTCTACATTAAACTTTATCTTTTCTGCCATTCCTCTTCTTTATTAATATTTCAGTGAATTATTTTCACCAATTTTTCTAAAGGAAAGTAATTTCCTCTATATTTGCAACTCTCATTTTAAAAGGAGGATTCGGCGGGGTAGCTCAGATGGTTAGAGCGCAGGATTCATAACCCTGAGGTCGGCAGTTCGATCCTGCTCCCCGCTACACTGACAGTCAGTCAGATAAGGCTCGCGAAAGCGGGCCTTTTTTATTTCAGGTAAAACATTGTTAAAACAAATCCCGGAATTCAAAGATCATGCTGAGCCAGCAATGAGCCTCAAATATACCGATTTTGAGGCTTTTTCTTATCTTTAGACTTACAAATTGATTCAGTTAATCGTCGATGCCTAAACCGATTTCATCCAAGCACGATCCATTTGAGGGCTGGCAGCCTTATTGTCGGCGCTATGTCGCTGTGTTCAATATTACAAGCTTGATAGATTATAATGTGCCGGTTGGCCTTAAAAAACTAGACGTATTTGAAAAATTGATACGGCTAGCAGAGGCTGCTGAAAATATTGAACATATGCATGGGATCAATAACAACGTAATTCATGGAACTAGTGCTAGTGGTAAATTAAGATTCTTTCCATTCTATGATAAAGTAATTTTGGCAACAATCGACGATTCCTCTGAATCCGACACTGTAATGCAATTGGCGGCTCTAGCTTTTTATCTCAATGCGTTTGGCCTGGGACTACCTGTCAGGGGAGCGATAGTCAACGGTGAGGCGATTATAGATATCGAAAAAAACATATGTGTCGGACAAGCGTTCTTGGATGCCATATCGCTACTTGAAACACAACAATGGCTGGGGGTTTTATTTCATGATTCGACACAGATCAATAAACAGATAAATGAAAATGTACGCGACATCGCCGATGATGATATTCCCTTATCAATTTATACCGATGTGCCATTAATAGCAGATAATCAATCCTGTACCAGAGAAATGTCGGTACTGAACTGGCCAGTATTTTTAGGCTCTGCATCCAACGCCCTGGAACAACTAAACGAGGTAAAGTCAGTCTTAGGTTTAAAGTCGACCTCTATTTATTATAATACAGTCCGCTTTATAAATCAGCAATTGAGTTAGCTGCTCTCAATGTTCTTGGGTAAATATTATATTTGAGTTGCAAAGTATTATATGGAAGTCATTTGCTTAGAAGAATCCGCGTTCTATGAATTAATCGATAAAGTCGTTGAACGGATAAAAGTTCGAAAGAATATCACCGAAGATAAATGGATATCCGGCGAAGAGGCAATGAAGAAATTGCGCATTACATCGAAGACCACTCTCCAATCACTTAGAGATAGCGGCTATATCCGCTTTTCTCAACCGGCAAAGAAAATCATTCTGTATGACTCTGAATCGATAAATGCATATTTAGAAAACAACAGTTGGGGTGGTGAATTATAAATCAAGATATGACTGACGAAGAAAAATATCAGAAACGATTTAATCAGGGATATTGGTTGGCAAAGTTCGATCCGGACTTTGCAGATATGTTAGCCTCCGCTTACGGGAATTCAGAAGACCTTGAAAATTTAAAAGCGGGACAAAAACAATTTACCGAAGAACATGAAGTCGATTATACCCCTGATTGGCTAACCGACAAAGCCAAGGATTTGCAAAAAGATGATCCGGCACCTGAAAAGGACAAAGGTACAGAACCTGAACTTTAGTTATGGCTCCCTATCATCATCTGGTACCTGGGTAATGTCCTTTTTATTTTCAGCGAAATCCCTCGCATCCCTATATTGATTCAGCTTATCCATAAATTTTTCCGAAGCCTTATCCAACGGATTTTCCGTTTTATCAGGTACAGCTTCTTCCTTTTTATCGAAACGTGAAGGATCGCTAAACTTACTCATAAATTGATCGGTAAAGTCCTTCTCGATCTTTGCAGTGTTGCTGGCTTGCTTATCCTGATGGTCATAAATTTGCTTGCGAAAAGCATCCTCACTTCTTTCTAGTGGTTTTTCTTCTTTCTCAGCACCAGCCATTTCTCCAGTAGGATAAACAGCCCTATCAATACTATTGCGAACTTGCTTGGCCTGCTCTTTGTCTAATCCTTCTAAACGTGAGTTTACACGGGAATTTAAACCTTCGTATAATTTACCTTGCTCCGCCTCTAGGCCCTTTTTGATTTTTTCTGTATCTGGGTTCGGTTTAAAGCTACCATAGCCGCCATTCGGCGATGGTGGTGCTGGCTCAGGGCGAGGTCCCTTATCTGTCCCTAAAGAATCTATTTCATTTTGCAATTTTTGAATCGTATTCAACGTGTTATTCACATCTTTCTCTAGATCAGCGAATTCTTTCGGCAGCCTGAATTTCCATTCCATAAATTTTGTAGATTTTTTAAGAAGACACCACTAAAATAATGAAAAAACACGAGATCGGACTGCCACATGCGCGACAATGATTTTGATAAGCTGCTTAAAGAAGTGTATAATAATGACGTTGAGAGAATGAACCGAGCGAGTATGCACGGTATCAGAGATGCGGTTTCTTGGAACGCCATGTGTGAAAACTTAGATACAATGCCTGAGCTGGATTCCGTCGCTTTTGAATTGATCGATTCAATATTGGGTTATGCACCAACGACTCCGTCGACAGTAAAGAATTTTCCGACGCTCAAGAAATGGATCGATCATTACCGGAAAAAGAAAATCGATTTTGAAACTCTTTATCAAGTAGCCCGCAAACACGCTAAAGCAATTCGTAATGCAGAATTTCATCCCCATACGTGTAGGAAATATGACGAGGCAGTTTACAAAGCTTACAACGAATTTTTACCGGAATATAAATTCATGATTAGAAACCGACTGGTAAAAAATCTAGGATATGAACCAGCGACCGAAGCATCTATTTGCGCTGAACTTTTTCTAAGACAAATTATTGTTAGCGATCAAGTTTATTTGCCGGAAACAAGCTGCGCTTTCGACATTAAAGCAATGTCGCTTACTGTATTTCGTGAAATCGTTTTAGAAAATGGTCTTTCAAAAGCCGTTGACTCGAAAATTTTTAGTCGACTTCCCTAATTTCTTAAGTGATTGCCTCACTTTTAATCGGAGCAAAGCTTTGAATGAACCACTGACCACCAATATTTTTACAAGTAATGTAGATTAATCTAGGAATTTTATATGTCTTAGGTGATGTCACCAAGTCTTCAATTTCACTTGCATTTATTCCACATTTGTACCAAGTATACTCATGAACATTTAAATCAAATAAACGTGCTAATTCGATTTTGTCAAACGACGCCACCTTTTTTGCTGACATGCTTTTTCGTAGATTTTCAATTTTACTTGAAAAACTCGCTAGCTGTGAAATTTTGATTGCATCCACATTCCCAAGATCAAGGAAGCTGCATACTTCAACTTCATCGTCATAGTAAACTTTACACGAGGCAAAACTGCCATTAATTTGAACGCTCCAAACATTGACATTAAAAACATTTTTTGTGTTTATGTACCCCTTCTGAAAGCTGTTGAATTCATTGTTCCATCTTTGAATTCTTGTTTCCTCTGAAATAAGTTCCCATGCTTCCCGCAAACCTGTTGCATTGTTATTTTGATAATAATTTTCTACCAATGAAACAATGTCGTTTGTATTCTTATTTACCATTACCTTTTCATCTAATATGGTTTCAGAAGACTTCTTTGTATACTTTCTGAGAACCCTTCTGCCAGTAATAATTTTACCGGCCTTGTGATTATATGCTAAATACTTATCCTCAGTTGATGCAATTATATCTGAGAAATATTTTTCTAAAAATATCTGTAACAAAATCTGAGCATCAATCTTTTTATCAATTGTTCTTTTCCTAATCGGCAAAGGTCGTCGAATTTTTAAATGAGCAAACGCCTTTATCGCTAGGTCATCGTTTATAAATGCTTCTTGTCGATCAGTCGTATTATACTCACTTAATTTCTGAGACAAATGATCGGTTGCAAACTTTCCGAACATATGAACAAATACCGTTACACCTTCATCCTTTTTCGGTGTATCCCATACGGATGTTGACTGATGCCTTTGAACTTTTCTTTGTTCGGGTGTAAGCTCGTTTTCCCATGCGTGATTTTCTAATAATTCATAAAATTTTTGGAATGCAAGTGTAGGGATATACATACGAAATTCGCGTTTTTACTTTTTTCTAAATTTCCAGAAAAGTTTTTCAAATTCTGAATAATAAATTCAGAAAAAGGGGGATTTTCTGAATTCCTATCGTTCCGACGCGAAATCCGATAATTGAATATTATTTAGGCTCTGGGCTATTTTCCGCAGGACTTTGCGGCAATAAGGAATCACAAATATCTAAAAATTCTTGGTTATGGTCAAAAAGTTTTTTCACATCGCTGCGCACTTTATAGTGACCCATCGTCTGCAAGTATTCGTCGTCTTTAATATACCAAAGAATATTTTTCAACTGTTCGTTCATATCCCGAATAGCTTTAATATAAACCTGAGCCTTTTCCGGTCCCAGGGTTTCTACGAGGTAATCCAAATTGCTTTTTGGATCGGGGTTGTTAGCCGCTGCAAGCTGTCCATTAACCAAAAACTTTCTAGGCAATTCCATTTGAGTTTCTCCAGTCAGATTGCTATGAGATAGATGACATAACAGGGGAGAGAACATTTGTCAATATCATAATGGGAAAAACGCGCGAAATCCCGATAAAACAACAGGCAGCAAATCAATACCGGGCTACAAAGAGGTATTAACACTATAAAGCTTTAAAACATGGCTTTTTCGGATGACGATAAGAAAATCTTATCAAACAATGGCTGGCGTCCTTCAGCGTATGACAAGGACACTTATTTACGCAATGGTCAGCGTATAGTTGGTGACAGAGATAATAGCTGGAACCAGGTCGGTAGCGGTCGTCTAACAAACGGCACAGATGCGGAAAAGGACCGCCGCAGCAAGTAAATTTTAAGGTGCTCCTTCTGGGGCACCTTTTCCTAACCTTAACCTCTTTGATATGAACTGGACTACAGAGGAAACCTTGAAACTTGAAGCTTGCGGATGGAATAGAGCCAAAGCAAGCGGTGCGTATTACAAAGGCAATGAACTTATTCTAAAAGTCGGGAATATTATCAGATGGGTTGGGAAAGGTCGAATTTACAATCCTAGTCTTCTCGACTTTGAATTCTGGCTGAATAATCCCCCAGTTTTTTATAAACCCTAAATTTTATAATTATGAGTCTTTTCAATTTAGACACCCCGATCCTTTATCAAAAATCCGGAATTCACTGGACTATTAGACACGCCATCATGAACCTTTTCATTTTTGGTTCAATAGGAAGTGGAAAGACGTCAGGAAGCGGCAGATACTTAGGAATCCGCTTTTTGCAAAATGGCTTCGCTGGAATTGTTTTAACAGCTAAGCCGGGAGAAGCTGAAAACTGGAAACGTTATGCAGCAATAGCCGGAAGGTCTGCTGATGTAATAGAGATCAAGCCGGGCGGAAAGTATTATTTCAATTTCTTGGAATATATATCAACCAGTGAAAAATCGGAGCGTGCAATTGCTACGAACATTGTTTCAACTCTCAATACCGTAATTCAAGCAAGCAAGGAAAAGGACTCCGGTGTATCAAATGATCCGTTTTGGAACGAAAGTCTACAGTTAGTCTTGCACAACATCGTATCGTTATGCCTTCTTGCCTACGGCAAAGTGACGATTGAAAACATATATAATATCGCCCAAAGCCTGCCCAAAAAGGACGATCTGAACAAAAAAGAAACGGGTAATACCCCCTTTCAAGATGCATGGGATATCGCCTCTAAAAAGGTCAAAAATGAAGTTGATTTGTGGTCATCGAGGCTCGAAGGAGCGGAAAGAAATTTTCACACAAGAAACAAAAATGCCTTTGAAGAAGGTGTTCTTCTGAATATTGAATCTGCTCGTCAGCTTAAGCTTTTACACGAGTTCTTTTTTGTAATCTTTTTCAGGCTCGCTGAAAAGACAAGATCCATCATTGACTTTACGATTCTGTCTTTTATGACAAGCTTACTGCAAGAACCGTTGTATTCCCTTTTTTGTAAAAACAGGTCCAATGTAACACCGGAAGACACATTTTCCGGCAAAATAATCATTGTAAATATCCCGGTTCTTACTTATGAACGTGCCGGTCGTGACTGTCAGACCTTATTCAAGCTGATCTATCAGAAAAGTGTCGAAAAGAGAAATACAAAATTGAATAACCGTCCCCTCATGATTTTCCAGGACGAGTGCCAATTTTTCTTAACGGATTACGACCAGGTCTTTCAATCGACCTCGAGAGAATTCATTGTTTCTACTGTCAGCCTAAC